>NZ_BAAAUG010000096.1:2189-3846 GCF_039533825.1 Streptomyces rectiviolaceus | reverse complement strand
GCCCCGGCGGCGGGCCCCTGCGCGCACGGCTACTGGATGGCTACTGGATCTCCACGGGGCCGTCGCCCTTGCCGCCGTCTGCCCGGCTGCGGTCCGCGGGCGCGCCCAAGTAGCGCTTGATGTCCACCGGTTCGTGCTCGCCCTGCCCCTGCGCGGTGGGCGTGCCGAGGCTGTTGCGCACCGAGTCCAGGATCGTCAGGCCCTGGCCGACGAGTCCGGCCGCGATCTCGCCGAGCCCGTCCGCGCCGTTCAGTACGTTGACGTTGGCGCCGGAGAGGCCGGTCGCCGCCTCCTTCACGATCAGCGGCAACTGGTCGATCAGCATCCGGTCGAGCGCCACGCGGTCGTACGAAGCCGCCGCCTCCGCCTGGATCTTCATCCGCTCGGCCTCGGCCAGGGCAAGGACCCTGATGCGCTCGGCGTCTGCCTCGGCGGGCTTCACGACCTCCGCGACCAGTTCCTGCTGGCGCAACTGGGCGGCGCGCTCAGCCAGTTCGGTGCGCGCGTCGAGCACCTCCTGCTGGGCGTGCGCCTCCGCGAGCGGGCCCGCCTGGGCGGCCTTGGCCTGGGCGCGCTCGACCTCGGCGGAGTACTGGGCCTGCACGATCGCGGTCTGCCGCGCGTACTCGGCCTGGTTCCGCGCGGCCTCCTGCTCGGCCTCGGCGGAGGCCTGGGTCGCCTGCGCCTGGGCGATCTGGGCCTGGCGCTGGATGGCGGCCTTGTGCGGGGCGGACATGGCGTCGATGTAGCCCGTCTCGCCGTCGTCGATCGACTGGATCTGCAGCGAGTCCACGTGCAGGCCGATCTTCGCCATCTCGGACTTCGAGGTGTCAAGGACCTCGGTGGCGAGCTTCTGCCGCTCGGTGACGATCTCCTCGACGGTCATCGAGCCGATGATGGAGCGCAGATGACCGGCGAAGATGCGGCCGGTCAGGACGGACATCTGGTCCTGGTCGGAGAGGAAGCGCTGGCCCGCGTTGACGATGCTCTCCTTGTCGTTGCCGACCTTGAAGGCGATCACGGCCCGCACCTTCAGGGCGATGCCCTGCCTGGTCACGCAGTGCTCTACCACCTCCGCCTCGCACATGGACAGGGTGAGGAAGCGGGTCTTGCGGAAGATGGGCAGCACGAACTTGCCGTGCCCCGTCACCACCCGGAACGGGGCGCCGCCGAGGCCTCGCCTGCCGCCGGAGATCAGCATCGCCTCATCGGGGGCGGGAACGCGGTATCCGAACATCGATCGACTCCTCAACCGGCGTTGCCGGCACCGTCGCCGGCCAACGCGTCCAACGGGTCTGCCCACTTGATGACATCGACCTGACGGCTGCCCCGCGACTCGATCACGAGCACGGCGGCGCCGTGCGGCAGCGGCTCGTCGGACCAGGCGAGAAACGTCTCGGAACCCCCTCGGATCCGCACCAGGACCTCACCGGGCCCCGCGGATCCGCGCGTACCGATGACGAGTTCACCGGTACAGCCGATCACAGCCTCATCCGGCGCCATTGGCGGCCGCCTCCCCCATGTCATGCAGGCTCTGTCTGAATCCCGACCTTAGCGGCCGGGGCGCTGGGCGCCCATGTGTTGCGGGGGGTGGGTCGTTCGGGGTGCGGGGCTTTCGGGGGGCGGGGTTTTCGGGTGCGGCGCCGTCCCCACCTGT
>NZ_BAAAUG010000096.1:0-2108 GCF_039533825.1 Streptomyces rectiviolaceus | reverse complement strand
CCCCGCTGTAACTGGCCGCACGGCCTCAGCGCCCCCCCTGCTCGCCGCTCCGCGGCGGATGCTCCCCGCCCACCCACCCGTTCACCCCGCAGCGCGCCTCCGACGCAGGAGCAACACGTCAGGGTGGCACTGCGGGGTAATCGGGTGGGTGGGCGGGAAAGATCCGCCGCGCAGCGGCGGCACAGGCTGGGGCGGCGTCGCTTCAGGGTTGGGGTTGTGTGGCCCGTAGTGCGTCCAGGAGTGCCCGTACCGCCGGGCGGTCCGGCGCCGCCCCCCGTACCGCCGCGTAGATCGAACGCATCGGCACCGGGTTGTGGACCTCGCGTACGACCACTCCGGAGTGGGGCGCGTCCAGGCCGAGTTGCGGGACCAGGGTCACGCCGAGGCCCGCGGCGACGAAGCCCTGCGCCGTGGCGTAGTCCCCGCTCTCCACCACGAAGTCCGGGCTGAAGCCCGCCGCGCCGCACGCGTCGAGGATCGGGTCGAGACAGGGGCCGGGCGACTCGCTCGCGACCCACGGCTCGTCGGCCAGGTCCGTCATCTCGAGAAGCTGCTTCGCGGCGAGCGGGTGCCCCTCGGGGAGTACGGCGTGGTAGCGGTCGTCCAGGAGGTGCTCGAACCGGACCCCGTCCACGCCCGGTTGGCCCCGCGGCCTGACCACCAGGGCGAGATCGGCCTGCCGGTCCCGCACCGCCGGCATCGGGTCGTCTGGGTCCGACAGCTTCAACTCGACCTGCACACCGGGCTGAGCGCGCCGCAGCGCGGCCAGCGCCGGGGCGACCAGCGTCGCCCCTGCCGTCGTGAAGTACCGCATGGAAACCCGCCCCGTCCGCCCCGCCCGCAGCTCGGCGAGCGCGGTCTCCGCCTCGGCGAGCTGCTTGCCGATTGCGACCGCGTACTCGGTGAGCAGCCGCCCGGCGTCCGTCGCCCGCACCCCGCGGCCGGTGCGCTCCAGGAGGGCGATGCCCGCCTCCTTCTCCAGGGCGGCCATCTGCTGGCTCACCGCGGAGGGCGTGTACCCGAGGTTGCGTGCCGCGGCGGTCACGGAGCCGCTGGTGACCACTGCCCGGAGGACCTGCATACGCCGCGTATCAAGCATGCAGTCCAGCTTAACTCTGCCCCGAAACCCTTACGTACAACTAATAGGGCAGGTGAGTGGCCGGTGGATAAGGTCAACCGCGTCACCAACGAAGGAGCGGATCATGTCCTACCCGGAGCCCCGCTATCTCGGCGAAGAAGGCGAAATCAACGCGGTGTTCAGGCCCGCCGACCAGGAGCCCGAGCTCGTCCGGCCCGGCGGCAACCGCACGCACTACCTCGCGACACACGCCTCCACCGGCGGCGAATTCGGCCTCTACAAGGTGGATCTGGGCCCGAAGTCCCCCGGCCCGAGCACCCATTTCCACAAGTCGATCTCGGAGTCCTTCTTCGTCCTGTCCGGCCAGGTCCAGCTCTACAACGGCGAGCGCTGGATCACCGGCGGCCCCGGCGACTTCCTCTACGTCCCCGTCGGCGGCCTGCACGCCTTCAAGAACGACAGCGACGACCCCGCCTCCATGATCATGCTCTTCTCGCCGGGCGCCCCGCGCGAGGAGTACTTCGAGCAGGTGGCGGAGATGGCCCAGAAGGGCGGCAAGGAGTTCGGCGAGTTCCTCGTCAAGCACGACAGCTTCTTCGTGGAGCAGTGAGGTGTGGAGCAGTGAAGTGAGGACCGCTCGGTGAGAATCTGCCTGCTCGGCCCGGTCAGGGCCACCGCCGACGACGCGACGCCGGTCGGTGTGGGCGGCGTACGGCTGCGCATGCTGCTCGCCAGGCTCGCCCTCGAAGAGGGGCGTCCGGTCTCCGTCGAGGCGCTCGTCGACGGCCTGTGGGGCGAGCAGCCGCCTGCGGACGCGGGCAACGCCTTGCAGGCGCTGGTGTCCCGGCTGCGCAAGGCCCTGCGCGGTGCCGGGACGGTGGACTCGGTCGCGGGCGGCTACCGCGTCGCGGTGGACGCCGACGACGTGGACACCCACCGCTTCGAGGAGCTGGCCGGGCAGGGCAGGCGTGAACTGGCCGCGGGCCGCCTCGACGAGGCCGCGTCGACGCTCGGCGACGCGCTCGCGCTG
>NZ_BAAAUG010000095.1:0-4216 GCF_039533825.1 Streptomyces rectiviolaceus | reverse complement strand
CCTACCTCGCGCCGGGCCCCCACACACCGCGCTCCGAGCGCAGCCCGGTCACCCCTGCGGGCAGCCGCCGCCCGCCACACTCCGAGCGCGCCTCACGCGCCGCCACGTCGGCCCGCCCCGTGGCGGGCGGCTAGCCCCGAAGACAGCGGGGGTCGGTACGCACAACCCATCCCCCGCATCGCGAAGGCCCCGGTTCCGTCCAGGAACCGGGGCCTTTCGCCATGTCTCGTATGTGTCGTCAGCCCTTCCAGCAGCGGACCACGACGCCTTCCTTGACCTCGAAGTTGAGCCGCCCCGCGAGGTACTCCATGGTGATGATCGCGCCCGGCGGCAACGACCTGACAGTGGACCAGCCGCGCTCGCGGGCCTGCTGCTCGGCGCCGTCGGCCGCGAGGCCGACGTAGGCGTCCGTGCTGTCGTGCGGTTCCTGGGGTCCGGCGGGAGGGGTCGGAATAGGTGCCATGGCCGCCACGTTAGGCGGCGCGGCCCGGCCGAGGAAGGCCGTAGCCGGACCACATGCGTCACCGGTCCCTCTCCGGTCACGCTTTTGTCACAGCATCACGACGCCCGTTTCGTCTTAACTCCGTCACACGTACGGGCGGTTCCGGAGTTGTTCCGACGTGATTCCGGGATTTCCCGCGGGCCTCCCGGCGGCGCGCGGAAACGACCGAAATAGCACGGCGGAAAGGGGGACGAGGTACCTTTACACACCCTGCGCAATTTCCGAATCCGGGACGCTCGACGCGATGTGACGCCGTATAGGGAATTCACGGTTCCAACACAGCGGGCCGGTACGCCCCCTGTCGGAGCCGGGTGTGACACGAGCATCATGGCCCCGGCTGGAGGTCCGGGGGCATCCCCGGGAATCACAGCGGCAGGCCCAGCGGCGCGACGGCGAAGGGGCGAGTGATGGGGACTGAGACCGCAACCGCGGCGGCACCACCGGTCCGGCAGAAAAGTCCGGGCCGGGTCCTCGTGGACTGGCTGACCACCACCGACCACAAGAAGATCGGCCACCTCTACCTGATCACGTCCTTCGTGTTCTTCCTCGTCGCGGGCCTGATGGCCCTGATGATGCGGGCCGAGCTCGCCCGCCCCGGTCTGCAGCTGATGACCAACGAGGAGTTCAACCAGGCGTTCACCATGCACGGCACGATCATGCTGCTGCTCTTCGCGACGCCGACCTTCGCGGGCTTCGCCAACGAGATCATGCCGCTGCAGATCGGCGCGCCCGACGTCGCCTTCCCCCGGCTCAACATGCTGTCGTACTGGCTGTTCCTCTTCGGCGGCCTGATGGTGCTCGGCTCTCTCCTGGTGCCCAGCGGTCCCGCCTCGTTCGGCTGGTTCGCCTACGCGCCCCTCAACAGCATGGAGCGGTCACCGGGGATCGGCGCCGACCTGTGGATCATGGGTCTCGCGCTCTCCGGGTTCGGCACGATCCTCGGCTCGGTGAACTTCCTGACGACCATCATCGGGATGCGGGCGCCAGGTATGACGATGTTCCGGATGCCCGTCTTCACCTGGAATGTGCTGTTCACTTCGATCCTGGTCCTGATGGCGTTCCCCGTGCTCGCCGCCGCGCTGCTCGTCCTGGAGGCGGACCGGCGCTTCGGCTCCGTGGTCTTCGCCCCGGAGAACGGAGGTGCTCTGCTGTGGCAGCACCTCTTCTGGTTCTTCGGGCATCCGGAGGTCTACATCATCGCGCTGCCGTTCTTCGGGATCATCTCCGAGATCATCCCGGTGTTCAGCAGGAAGCCGATCTTCGGCTATCTGCCCCTCATCGGCGCGACGATGGCCATCACCGGGCTCTCCATCGTCGTGTGGGCGCACCACATGTTCGCGACGGGCGCGGTGCTCCTGCCCTTCTTCTCCTTCATGTCCTTCCTCATCGCGGTCCCCACGGGCGTGAAGTTCTTCAACTGGACGGGGACGATGCTCAAGGGGTCGCTGTCGTTCGAGACACCGATGCTGTGGGCGATCGGCTTCCTGGTGAGCTTCCTCTTCGGCGGGCTCACCGGCGTCATCCTGGCCTCGCCACCACTCGACTTCCACGTCACGGACTCGTACTTCGTCGTGGCCCACTTCCACTACGTCGTCTTCGGCACCGTCGTCTTCGCGACCTTCGGCGGCTTCTACTTCTGGTGGCCGAAGCTCACCGGGAAGATGCTCGACGAGACGCTCGGCAAGATCCACTTCTGGACGCTCTTCGTCGGCTTCCACGTGACGTTCCTCGTCCAGCACTGGCTGGGCGCGGAGGGCATGCCACGGCGTTACGCGGACTATCTGGCGGCGGACGGCTTCACGGCGCTCAACACCGTCTCGTCCATCGGGGCGTTCCTGCTCGGCATGTCCACGCTGCCGTTCCTCTACAACATCTGGAAGACCGCCAAGTACGGCGAGAAGGTCGACGTCGACGACCCCTGGGGCTTCGGCCGCTCCCTCGAGTGGGCCACCGCCTGCCCGGCGCCGCGCCACAACTTCGTCACGCTGCCCCGGATCCGCTCCGAGTCCCCGGCGTTCGACCTGCACCATCCCGAGTACGCGGCGTTCCAGCCGCCGGGGACCCAGCACCCGGATCCGCAGACCGAACACCCCGGTCCAGGGCCCGGCTCAGGAGGTCTCTCGCCGAGCTGATCCGTTCGGTGAAGTCCGCCGGCTCGACGACCTCGAACTCGAAGCCCATCAGGAGCACATGGATCACCATGACGTCCAGGCTCATGGCGCCCGTGCGCAACAGACAGCTGCTCTCGGACTCGGCCTCCAGCGTGCCGTCCGACGGGGTGACGCGCTGGGCCGCGTCCTCCAGGGGCACCAGGAGCCGGAACACCGCCTGGGCGGCGTACGCACGAGTGGAGACGCCCTTGGAGACGTACGCGGCCAGATCCTCGGCGGGCGGGGTGCGCGGCGCGAAGCGCGGTCCGTGCGGCGGCCTCGGTGCGATGCGGTCCGCGCGGAACGTACGCCAGTCGTCGCGGTCGACGTCCCAGGCGACCAGGTACCAGCGGCGCTCGGTGCAGACGATGCGGTGCGGTTCGACGGTGCGGCGGGTCGAACTGCCGCCGTGGTCCAGGTAGTCGAAGCGCAGGCGCTCCGCGTCCCGGCAGGCGTGGGCGAGTTCGGTCAGGACAGAGGGGTCGACTGCCTGCTGCTGCGGGGTCCTGAGCATCGGCACCGTGAACGCCGTCAGCGCGCCCACCCGCCGCCGCAGCCTGCTCGGCAGGACCTGCTCCAGCTTGGTCAGGGCGCGTACGGAGGTCTCGCCGATGCCCTCGATGCCCTGTCCGGCGGCGGTGCGCAGTCCGACGGCCACGGCGACCGCCTCGTCGTCGTCAAGGAGCAGCGGCGGCAGCTCCGCGCCCGCGCCCAGCTGGTAGCCGCCGCCCGTGCCGGGGCTCGCGTTGACGGGGTAGCCGAGCTCGCGCAGCCGGTCCACGTCACGCCGCACGGTGCGCGGGGTGACGCCGAGCCGGTCGGCCAGGTCCGCGCCCGACCAGTCGCGGTGGGCCTGCAGGAGCGAGAGCAGGCGGAGCAGTCGTGCGGAGGTCTCCAACATGGGGCCGATTGTGCCCGGCGTCGCGGACAGCCACGGTCCGCGATGGCGTCAGCCCTTCATGACGTCAGACCTCGATCGCCTCCGCCTCGCGGATCCGGACCGAAAGGTCGTTGTCGTTCGTGTAGTACGGGCCCGCGTCGAGCGGTCCGTGCGCCGCGGTGTCGAGCCGCACCACCGGGTAGGTGAAGATCTGCTTCTTGTCCGGGACGTCGTCCAGGAGCCGGGCGAGCCGGATCCGCGGTCCGCTCTCGCCCGCCGGGCGCAGCCAGAGGTCCCAGGGTCCCGGGCCGCTGTCGGCGAGCACGTCGCAGTGCAGACCGAAGCTGAACTCCACGCCGTCCGCGGTCAGTTCGGAGCGCTCGATGCGGTCGGGCTCGGCACGGCGGGACGCCTCGGCGTATGCGGCGCCGGTCAGCGCCGTGCCGTACACGCGGCCCTGCGCGGTCACCGCGGCGCCGGCGATCCTCAGCTCGCCGATCTCCGCGTGCGGGGCGCGCAGCCAGCTGCGTACGGAGAGGTTGCCCTGCTTGGTCGCGTACGGAATGCGCACGGCGATGTGGCCGCGGGCCCCGCTGGGGGCGCGGTCGACAAGCGAGCGCAGGTCGTTGCCGCCGGGCGCGAGGCGGCGCGGGGCGGCGCCGTCGACCTCCGCGTAGGCGTTCC
>NZ_BAAAUG010000094.1:56109-61677 GCF_039533825.1 Streptomyces rectiviolaceus | reverse complement strand
CCCGTGCCGCCTCGCACGCCGATGCCGCCGCGGCCCGGGAGACGGTGACCGCGGTCAGCCTCGCCTGCACCGGGTCCGAGGGCTGCCTGCCCCGCTCGTTGGCCACGGCGCTGCTGTGCCGGGCGCACGGGCAGTGGCCGGTGTGGTGCGTGGGAGCGCGGCGGCTGCCGCCGTTCGGGGCTCACGCGTGGGTTGAGGCCGAAGGCGTACCGGTCGGCGAGGACCACCCGGCGGACTACTTCCGACCGTTCTTCACCGTGCCATGAGCGAGCGTGCCATGAGCGACCGTGCCGCGAGCGACCGTGCCATGAGCGCCATGACCCGCTCGGGCCTCCGCGAGGTCTACCGCGTGCTGCGCGGGCACCGGCGCGGGATCTGCGCCGCCGCGGCGCTCACCCTGACCGGCTCCGCGCTCGGCCTGGCGCAGCCGCTCGTGGTGAAGAACGTCATCCAAGCGGCGGGTGCGGGCTCGGCCGTCGCGGGCACGGTGGCGCTGCTTGTGGCGCTCTTCCTCGCACAGGCGCTGGTGCAGGCGGTGGGGCGGTACGTGATGGTGCGCACCGGGGAGGGGGTGGTGCTGGGTGTGCGGCTCAACCTCGTCGACCGGCTGCTGCGGCTGCCGCTGCGCACCCTCGACCGGCACCGCACCGGTGACCTGATCTCCCGTACCGGCACGGACAGCACGGCGCTGCGGCTGCTCATCGCGGAGGGCTTCACCGACGCGGTGACGGGGAGCATCGGGCTGCTCGGGGTGGTCGCGCTGATGCTCTGGCTTGACTGGCTGCTCTTCCTGGTCGTCCTCGGCATGATCCTGCTCGGCGCCGCGATGCTGACCACGGCGCTGCGCCGGATCGAAGGCGCCTCCCTCGCGGCCCAGCAGGCCACCGGCACCATGACCGCCGACCTGGAACGAGCCCTGGTCGCGCTGCGCACGGTGCGGGCCAGCCGGGCCGAACGCCGCGAGGCGGCCAGGATCGCCGAGCAGGCCCGCGCCGCGTACGCGGCCGGAGTGCGCGTGGGGCGGCTTGACGCGGTGGTCGCCCCGGCCGTCGAACTCGCCGTCCACGGCTCGTTCCTGGCGGTGCTCCTGATCGGCGGCGCCCGGGTCGCGGCGGGCGGCTCGGTCGCGGACCTGGCCGCCTTCCTGCTCTACATGCTCTACCTGGTCGAGCCGATCGGCGCCGTGTTCCAAGCGGTGAGCAACGTGCAGCAGGGCTCGGGGGCACTGCGCCGGATCACCGAAGTCCTTGAGCTGGCAGGAGAGCCGGAAACGGGCCAGGTCCCCGGCACGGCTCCGGCCCTCGCCGGGGGCCCGCTGCTGCAGTTCCGCGACGTGTGGTTCGGCTACGAGCCGCACCGGCCGGTGCTGCGCGGGACCACCTTCGACGTGCCGCAGCGCGGGCACGTGGCGCTGGTGGGCCTCTCCGGCGCGGGCAAGTCCACCGTCTTCGCGCTCACCGAGCGGTTCTACGACCCGGACCGCGGGCTCGTCCTCTTCGACGGCCAGGACGTACGCGATGTGCAACGCCACGCGCACCGCGCCCGGATCGGCCTTGTCGAGCAGCACTGCCCCGTGCTGCACGGCACACTCCGGGAGAACCTGATGTACGCGGCGCCGGACGCGGACGAGGGGGAGCTGCGGCGGGCCCTGGAGCTGGCGCAGCTCACCGAGCTGGTCGCCCAGCTACCACGCGGCCTGGACACAGATGCCGGCGAGCAGGGCATCGCGCTGTCGGGAGGCGAACGCCAGCGGATCGCGATCGCCCGCGCGCTGCTTGCCCGGCCCCAACTGCTGCTGCTGGACGAGCCCACGGCACATCTGGACGCGGTGAACGAGGCGGCGCTGCGCAGTTCGATCCGGGAGACAGCGAAGGAATGTGCGCTGCTTGTGATCGCGCACCGCGTGTCCACCGTGCGGGAGGCGGACGTGATCGTGGTGCTGGACGGGGGGCGGGTGGTGGCGACGGGGCGCCACGGGGAACTCCTGGCCGAGAGCGCCCGTTACCGCGCCCTGTCTCCCGGATAGGGCCGGCGGGCCGGGGCGCTGCGGGAAAGTGAAAGTGGCGGGGATCACTCAACTGCCGTGCAGATGCGCGTTGTTGCGCACGGATGAGCGGGTAGATCAGCGACATGCAGCTCATTCCCATGCAGCTAGGGCCGATCAACCCGGATGTCGAGAGTCTCGCCGTCGGAGTCGTGCTGTTCGGCTCCCTCTACGTCTTCGTCAGGCGCATGGTTCTCCGGGTCAACCGCGTACTCGAAGAGCGCGCCACGATCCTCGAAGGGGTCACCGGCGGACCGGCGGCGGAACTGCGGAGGGAGGCCGAGCGGATACGCGCCGAGCACGAGGCCACGCTGGCCGAGGCGCGTCACGAGGCCGCGCAGGTACGGCAGCAGGCCCGGGAGGAAGGCGCCGCCCTGATCGCCGCCGCCCGTGAGGACGGCGTGCGCGAACGCGACGAGGTGCTGGCAGGCGGGAAGGCCGGGATCGAAACCGAACGCGTGTCGGCGGAGGCCGAACTGCGCGGCCACGTCTCGGAGTTGGCCTCCGAGCTCGCGAGCAGGATCGTGGGGGAGCCGCTCGCCGCGGCGACGGGATCCGGCCGCTGAGGCCTGTCGGTCTGGCGTTGCGGGCGGCGTCGGGGCAGGCTCGCACCATGGAACTCATGGTGCCGGTCAAGGACGGCGAGGTCTGGGCGGAGGACTCTGGAGGCCCGGGAGGCGACGCGCTGCCGCTGGTCCTGCTGCACCCGGGAGTCGCGGACTCCCGCGTCTGGGACGGGATCCTGCCGCGCCTGGCGGAGGGCCGCCGGGTCATCCGCTACGACGCACGGGGGTACGGCAGCTCGCCCGCACCCACCGCGCCGTTCTCGCTCGTCGATGACCTGATCGCGGTCCTCGACCACTTCGACGTCGCCCGCGCGTTCCTCGCGGGGTCGAGCATGGGCGGCGCCACGGCCATCGGCCTCGCGCTCGCCGCCCCCGCCCGGGTGGCGGGCCTCGCGCTGCTGGTCCCCGGAATCACCGGCAACCCGGACTTCGCCATGGCGGAGTTCACGGCCGAGGTGGGCCGGCTCGCGGAAGCGGGCGACATGGACGGCATCGTGGGCCTGGTGAGGCGCACGTCGGCCGCCGCGGGGACCGGGGACGACCCTGAGGTGCAGGCGTTCATCAGGGCGGTGATCCCGTCCTGGTTCGCCGTTCACCCCCACCACGTGCCCGACCCGCCCGCCTTCGACCGGCTCGGCGAGCTCGACGTGCCGTGCGTCCTCGCCCTGGGGGAGCACGACGACCCCGAGGTGGTCCGCTGCAACGAGGAGATGGCGGCCCGCATCCCCGGCTGCCGGCTCGTGCGGCTGCGGGACAGCGACCACTTCCCGATCCTGCGCGAGCCGGACGCGGTCGCCGACATCATCATGGAGGCCTACGCGGCCACGCGGTGAGCGGATCCGGCAGCCCGCCGACGGGCTCGGTGGCCGACTGTCACAGCCCGGCGTCCTTGCCCCCGCACTCCGCGAGGAGCGGCGTCAGCGAGCGCGCACACCTGTGCCACCTTCCGCGCGGTCCCCGGCGACCCGGTGAACGCCACCTTGTCCACGTCGGCCTCCGCGAGCGCCTGCCCGGTCGATCCGGGCCCGGTCACGGTCTGGAGCAGCCCCGCGCAGTCCGGCACCGCGTCGTCGAAGCTCGACGCGAGCAACACCCCGGTGCCCGGCGTCAGTTCGGACGGCTTGAAGACGACCGCGTTGTTCGCGGCGAGAGCGTAGCCGATCGAGCCCATGGGGGTGTAGACGGGAAAGTTCCAGGGGCCGATCACTCCGACGACGCCCAGGGGGCGGTAGCCGAGCAGCGACCGCTGATGGACGGAGAGCAGCCCCGACGGCACCGGCGGCGACCGTCTGCGCGAGCTCGTCCATCCGCCCGGCGAGCGACCGCTTCCACGCGCTCTCCGGTGGCGGGGGAACGTACGAAGAAGGTGGCCATGATTCAGCGCTCCAGGGGTACTTCGTCGGGCAGCGGACGCACCGGACGGCCCTGAGCCCAGTGCGGGCCCAGGTCGTCGAGGGTGTAACCAAAGGGATACGACCGGGGTTTGGGCAGCGCGGGCCGCCGGTGCGGACGCGCGGGGAGCAGACGTACGAAGGCCGAGCGTGCCGCGCGCCGTGCGCCCCGTTGCCATCACGCGGAAGGCGGCGCTCGCGACCCGGCGGTTGTCCGGGTCGTAGGCGAACATCTCCGCTTCCATCGCGAAGCCGAACAGCACGGTGTCGTCGTACCGCTTCTGGCCTGCCCTCTCGAACTCCTGGGTGCGGTCGGAGATGCGGGACGTGGGGCGGGTGTGGGGCCTCAAGGACCACCATCTGCCGCCGGTGCTCCGCGAGCGGCTCGGCCTCACCTGGACCCCGCGCCAGAAGCGCGCCCTGCGCCGCTTCACACGGCTCGTCCGGGTCCTGATGGCGCTGGTGCCGCCGCCCTGCGGATCGCGGTGGCCCTGGCGGTCGCATACTGGAACACACATAAACCGGGCACCGACCGGCGGGCCCGCCGACCTCTGGGAGCCGCGTGATGCAAGACCGCCGCCAGGCTCCCGACCGCCGCGAGGCTGCCGAGCCCCCCGCGCCCGGCGGGATCCTGTGGGACATCGCGGGCGACGTCCGCGCCCTGCTGGCCCTGCCCGCCGCGCTCACGATGCAGGTCGCGCACCCCGCGGTGGGCGCGGGCGTCGACACGTACTCCGTCTTCCGCACCGACCCCTGGGGGCGCGGCGAGCGGTCGCTGCGGTCGCTGCAGACCTGGGTGTACGGCGGGCAGAGCGCGGCCGATGAGGGGCGCAGGCTGCGCGCCCTGCACAAGGACATTCGGGGCACGGACGTGCACGGCCGCGACTACCACGCGCTGACGCCCGCCTACTACGCGTGGGTCCACGCCACCGGGTTCCCCGTCTACCGCCACGCCCAGAAGTACCTGGGCCGCCCCTTCACCGAGGCGCAGGAGCGGCAGCTGTACGCGGAGTGGCTCCAGGTCGGCCGGATCCTCGGCATCCGCGACCGGGACATGCCGCAGACGCTCGAGGAGTTCTGGCCGTACTACGCGCAGATCCTCGCCGACGAGCTGGAGGAGACGGAGGTGGTCCGCGACCTCGTCGCCACGGACCGCCCGGTCCCACCACCGGACCGCGGCCCCTACCTGCTGCGGGTGACCCTGCGAGCCCTCTGGCCGCTGCTCCTGCCACCCCTGGCCCGCTTCCGCCGCTTCATCACGATCGGCCTGATGCCGCCGGACGCGAGGTCGGCCATCGGCCTGCCGTGGACCCCCGCCCAGGAGCGTCGGCTGCGCCGCTTCGGCCGGGTCGTGCGCATGGTGGTCCCACTCCTGCCGGAACGCCTCCGCTACCTGCCGCTGGCTCGCAGGGCTCGGGCCCACCGGAAAATCACCGGCTCCGCCGAGTTCGTCCTCAAACGCCGGACGGACTGAAATCCCGCCCCGCCCTACCCGGCGCGCTGAACCCCACCCACCCGCCCTCCCCAGCAGGGTCGCTGCCGGGCAATCGGGTGGGTGGGCGGGAAA
>NZ_BAAAUG010000094.1:0-56073 GCF_039533825.1 Streptomyces rectiviolaceus | reverse complement strand
GGTCGTGCACACCATTAGTCGCGGCAATCGACTTCCACGACTTAGGCGCAGCCGCCCCCGCGCCGGACCGAGCAATCCCCGCCCCCCGCGCAGCGGGAGCATCCGGCCGGGAGGGCTGGTAAAGCCACGCATCGAACAGCGAAGCCAGCGGCCGACCGGACACCTTCTCCGCGTACTTCACGAAGTCACCCACCTTCGCGTTCCCGTACGCATGCTCCTTCGGCCACCCCTTCAAAATCGCCGAGAAGGACTTCTCGCCGACCTCGTTCCGCAGCGCCTGCAGGGCCAGCGCCCCGCGGTCGTACACGGCGATGTCGAACTGGTTCTCCGGGCCCGGGTCACCCGGCTTGACCTTCCAGAACGGGTCGTCGGCGGGGTGCTGGGCGTACACGTGGTCCGCCAGCTCCTGTGCCGTACCCTCGCCCTCCTTCTCCGACCACAGCCACTGGCTGTACCGCGCGAAGCCCTCGTTGATCCAGATGTCCTTCCAGCCGTCGACGGACACGCTGTCGCCGTACCACTGGTGGGCCAGCTCATGGACCACGACGGACACGTTCGAGCCGTTCGCGAACTGCTTCGGGCTGTAGAACGGCCGCGTCTGCGTCTCCAGGGCGAAGCCGCTCGTCACGTTCGGGACGTACCCGCCCAGGGCGTTGAAGGGGTACTTGCCGAAGACCGTCTCCAGCCACTCGGCGACCTCGGTCGACCGCTCGATGCTCGCCCGCGCGGCCCCCGCGTTGTCGCCGAGGTCCTTGCTGTAGGCGTTCAGGACGGGCAGGCCGTCCGCGGTCTTGTCGGTCGTGATGTCGAACTTGCCGACGGCGAGCGTCGTCAGATAGCTGGCCTGCGGCTTGTTCGAGCGCCAGTTGAAGCGCGTCCAGCCGAGCCTCGAACTCTGCGACTGCAGAACGCCGTTGGAGATGGCCTGTGAGCCGTCCGGCACGGAGACCGATACGTCGTACGTCGCCTTGTCGAGCGGGTGGTCGTTGGACGGGTACCACCAGGCGGCCGACTCCGGCTCCTGCGCCGCCACGCCGCCGTCCGGCGTACGCGCCCACGCGGTGAAGCCGTTGATCTTCACTTCGCTCGGCTTGCCCGCGTACCGCACGACGACGGTGATCGGCGTGCCCTTGGGCAGGCCGGCCGCCGGAGTGATCTCGAGCTCCTGCTCGCCTGACTTCTTGAAGGCGGCCTTCTTGCCGTTGACGCGCACCTCGCTGACCTTCAGGCCGAGGTCGAGGTTGAAGCGGGAGAGGTCCTGTGTCGTGGTGGCGTTGATGGTCGCCGTGCCCTCGAGCAGGTCGGTCTTCGGCTGGTACTTGAGTCGCAGGTCGTAGTGCGAGACGTCGTAGCCGCCGTTGCCGCTTGCCGGGTAATAGGGATCGCCGATACCCGGGGCCCCCGGAGTGAAGTCAGCGGCCGATGCCGGGATCGCCAGCAGCAGAGAGGCCGCGAGAGCGCCCGGGGCGATGAGTCTGCGGTGCACAAGAGCTCCAAGTCGTACAAGTCGTAGGGGCACTTCGGTAGATGGGTCCGACCTTATTGAGCCCCGCGGCCACGCGTCATGTCCATGGTCGCTGCTGTCACACGATCGCCATTCGGCCGACATATGCCAAAACGCCCCATGAGGCTGTCATGGTCGCGTACCGCCCTCTGTCGCGCGCGAGTTGACCGGTGTACCTTCCGCGCCATGCCGATACGTGCGCGACGCACACGCCTGATCTGGAGATCACTGCTGACGGCGGCCCTCGCCGCCCTGTTGGCCACACTCGTGGCCCCGGGAGCCGCCCAAGGGAAACCGGGCGGCCCGCGTGAGAGCAAGCCCGTCTACTCGTACGAGAGCGCGATCCGCGAGTCCGTCTGGGTCGACACGAGGATCGACGGTGACGACGACGGGAAGTCCGACCGTGTCGCCGTCGACATCGTCCGGCCCCGCGAACCGGCGGAGCAGGGCCGGAAGATACCCGTGATCATGGATGCCAGCCCGTACTACTCCTGCTGCGGGCGCGGCAACGAGAGCCAGAAGAAGACGTACGACGCGGACGGCAACCCCGTCCAGTTCCCGCTCTACTACGACAACTACTTCGTGCCCCGGGGCTACGGATTCGTCGCCGTCGACCTCGCGGGAACGAACCGCTCCGACGGATGCGTGGACGTCGGTGGCCGCTCCGACGTCCAGTCCGCCAAGGCCGTCGTCGACTGGCTGAACGGCCGGGCCCGCGGCTACACCACCCGCACCGGGGGCAAGGGCGCCAAGGCGTCCTGGACGAACGGTGCCACCGGCATGATCGGCAAGAGCTACGACGGCACCATCGCGCAGGGCGTGGCCGCCACTGGAGTGCGAGGTCTCAAGACCATCGTGCCGATCGGCGCGATCTCCTCCTGGTACGACTACTACTTCGCCAAGGGCGCCCCGCTCTACGACAGCGGCCCCGAGTGGCTGTCGGACTACGTGGAGAGCCCCGAGGCGCGGGCCCGCTGCGGCGCCGTACAGAAACGGCTTGTCGACGAAGCGCCCCGCACCGGTGACTGGACGAGGCTGTGGGGCGAGCGCGACCACACCCCGGACGCGGACAAGGTGAGGGCCAGCGTCTTCGCCGTGCCCGGCATGCAGGACCTGAACGTCCGGATGAAGCACTTCGGCCAGTGGTGGGACGCCCTCGCCGACGAGGGCGTCGACCGCAAGGTGTGGCTGAGCCAGACCGGCCACGTCGATCCCTTCGACTTCCGGCGCGGTGACTGGGTGCGCACCCTGCACCGCTGGTTCGACCATGAACTCCTCGGCTACGACAACGGAATCGACCGCGAGCCGATGGCCGACATCGAGCGCGCCCCCGGGCAGTGGACCACCGACCGCGTGTGGCCCCCGCGCGCCACGGACACGGTCAAGCTCCGCCCGGGCAAGGGGACTTCACCCGGCGTCGGCACCCTCGGCACGCGGCCCGGCACCGGCAGCGAGACCTTCACCGACGACCCGAGGCTGAGCGAGACCGACTGGGCCGCGCAGATCGACACCTCCACCCCGTCGAAGGCCGGGTTCATCAGCAAGCCCCTGGGCAGCGACCTGCGTCTGTCCGGCTCCTCCGAGGTCACCGTCACCGCGACCCCGACGACCCGCACCGCCCACCTCTCCGCGGTCCTCGTCGACCTCGGCCCCGACACCATCCGTGACTACGCGAGCGCGGGCGAGGGCATCACCACGCTCCCCGAACGCACCTGCTGGGGCCCGAGCACCGGCGGCGACAGCTCCTGCTTCAAGGAGACGAAGGCGAAGACCGCCGACGTCGACTACACGGTCTTCAGCCGCGGCTGGGCCGACCTCGGCAACTGGGCCGACGACCACGAGGGCCGCCCCCTCACGCCGGGCAAGAAGCACACCATCACCCTCGACCTGGCCGCGAGCGACCACGTCGTACCGAAGGGGCACCGCCTCGCCCTGATCGTCGCGGGCACGGACAAGGACCTCATCGATCCTCCGGCCGACACCCCGACGCTCGCCATCGACCTGTCCCGTACGTCTGCGAAGGTCCCGCTGGTCGGCGGCGCCGACGCGTTCCGTACCTCCGACACCGTCACCCCCCGCGAATCCCGTCTCGACGGCGTGGCCCCGCCGCGTCCGTTCCGCCCCGTACCGGGAGGCAGCACTTCATGAGACCCCGCACCGGCCTCACACCCCGCACCGGCCTCACACCCCGCATCCGCACCCTGGCGCTCGCCTGCGCCACCGCCGCGCTCGCCGCACCGCTCCTGACCGTGCCCGCGCAGGCGACGCCGACCCCGCCCCGTACGGGATTCGAGGAGACCAACGGCGCACGCTGGACCAGTCAGCCCGAGGAACAGAAGTTCCTCGCGGCCGTCGACAAGGCGACCGACCGGGTCTCGGTCTCCCGCATCGGCACCACCAAGCAGGACCGGCCCGTGCAGCTTGTCCGCATCGGTGAACGCCCCACGAAGAACACGGTGTTGCTGATCTGCAGCCAGCACGGCGACGAGCCCTCGGGCCGTGACGCGTGTCTGTCGACGATCCGCGACCTGGCGTACGCGAAGGACAAGAAGACCCGGACGTTCCTCTCCCGCACCACGCTCCTCGTCGTCCCCACCGCCAACCCGGACGGCCGCGCCGCCGACACGCGCGGCAACTCCGACGGCGTCGACATCAACCGCGACCACATATCCCTGAAGACCGCGGAGGCCCGCGCCTTGGCCGCCGTCATCCGCGACCGGCAGCCGGACTCCATCTACGACCTGCACGAGTACGGAGCGACGCCCAAGTACTACGACAAAGACCTGTTCGACCTGTGGCCGCGCAACCTCAACACCGACGAGGCGGTGCACGAGGAGGCGCAGACCCTGTCCGAGGCTTATGTCAGGCCGGCGGCAAACAAGTCCGGATACACGACGGGAACATACGGAATCTGGACCGATCCCGTGACCGGTGAGCCCATCAAGCAGACGGCGGGCGACGGCCAGGAGCGCATCCTGCGCAACGTCTCCGGCATCAAGCACGCGGCGGGCCTGCTCATCGAGAGCCGCGTCGACCCGCTCACGGATGCGGAGGAGAAGGACGAGGCGCTGAACAACCGGCGCCGCGTGAATTCCCAACTCTCTGCGCTAGGCGGCCTGTTCGCCTACGCCGACGAGCGGCGCGGTCAGCTGGAGGCGGCCACGGGCGCGGCCCGCGTGGAAGGCTTCCGCGACCGCGGGCCCATCTATCTCGGCGGCGCGGACAACGACCCGGCCGAGCCGTCCGAAGTGATCCAGGACCCGCCCTGCGGCTACGGACTCGACGCCGCGCAGTACGGCGACATAAAGGACGAACTCGCCCTGCACGGAGTCAAGGTCAAGAGGGACGGAAAGGGCGCCTACGTACCGATGCGGCAATCCGCGCGATCTCTCGTACCGTTGCTTCTCGACGAACGCGCGCCCTACCACCTCGTCGCAGGTTCACCCGACACCAACTGTTGAGTGGTTGATAGGTGCGTCACATGTGGTACTGGGTAGCGGAACACAGAGTCTGTACGAATGCTTAACCGTGAGAGGTGTGCTTGTGACGCAAGACCAACAGAAAGCGGACGCCGGGGGAGGGGACGGGCACATCATGCATGCCGCTCACGGTGGCAGGCATCCCCAGACCGACCGCATCGTGTTCGGCGTGACCGCCGTGCTCACCCTGGCCTTCGTGGTCTGGGGCGCCGTGGCGACAGATTCCCTGGAGAACATCTCCACGGACATGCTCGACGGCCTGATGCACAACGGCGGCTGGTTCTTCATGCTGACCGCCAGCGGCTTCGTGGTCTTCGCGCTCTGGCTGGCCGTCAGCCGGTACGGGAAGATCACTCTCGGCAAGGAGGGTGAGGAGCCGGAGTTCCGCACCGTTTCCTGGGTCGCGATGATGTTCAGCGCGGGCATGGGCATCGGCCTGATGTTCTATGGAGTGAGTGAGCCGCTTGCCCACTTCACGACGCCACCGCCGGGCACCGATCCCGCCGACTCGGCGGCGGCCATGGAAACAGCGATGGCCACCACCCTCTTCCACTGGACGCTCCATCCCTGGGCGATCTACGCGGTGGTGGGCCTGGCGATCGCGTACAGCACCTTCCGGCGCAACCGGCGCCAGACGATCAGTGCTGTCTTCACGCCGCTCATCGGCGAGAAGCGCGCCAACGGCGGCTGGGGCCGTGTCATCGACATCCTGGCCATCTTCGCGACGCTGTTCGGCTCGGCGGCCTCCCTCGGCCTCGGCGCACTGCAGATCGGCAGTGGCGTCGAGGTGCTCGACTGGATGGACGACGCGGGCACGGGTCTGCTCGTCGTCATCATCGCCGTGCTGAGCCTCGCCTTCGTGGCGTCCGCCGTCTCCGGTGTGGAGAAGGGCGTCCAGTGGCTGTCCAACATCAACATGGTGCTCGCCGGAATCCTGGTGCTCTTCGTCTTCATCGCCGGGCCCACGGTCATCATGCTGGACATGCTGCCGACGTCACTCGGCGCCTACCTCAACGACCTGCCGCAGCTGGTGGGCCGCACCGAGGCCTCCAGCGGCAAGGGCGTCGCGGACTGGCTCAGTGGCTGGACCGTCTTCTACTGGGCCTGGTGGATCTCGTGGACGCCCTTCGTGGGCATGTTCATCGCCAGGATCAGCCGGGGACGTACGATCCGTCAGTTCGTCGGCGGCGTCATCCTGGTGCCCAGCACGGTCAGCCTGATCTGGTTCGCCGTCTTCGGCGGTTCGGCCATGACGGTCAAGGACCGGGGCGGCCTGGAGGGCGAGAGCACGCCCGAGGCCCAGCTGTTCGGCCTCCTGCACGAGTACCCGATCGCCACGGTCACGAGCCTGCTCGTGATGATCCTCGTGGGCATCTTCTTCGTGTCGGGTGCCGACGCGGCGTCGATCGTGATGGGCACGCTCTCGCAGAAGGGCGCGCTCGAACCGGGCAAGCTCGTCGTCGTCTTCTGGGGCATGACGACGGGAGCCGTCGCCGCGATCATGCTGCTCATCGGTGACGGTTCCGACGACGCCCTCACCGGGCTACGAAATCTGACGATTCTGGTCGCCGCACCCTTCACCCTGGTCATGATCGGGATGTGTGTGGCCCTGATGCGGGACCTGCGCCACGACCCGCTGATCGTCCGGGGCGAGCACGGCACGGACGCCGTCGAGAAGGCCGTGATCGCGGGCCACGAGCAGTACGACGGTGACTTCGAGCTCCGCATCGGCCCGAGCGACAGCAGCGACAACGGCGACGAGGAGGAGACCCCGGTCAAGCCGGTCTGAGTCCGCTCCGTTCTCAGGAGGCGGCCGCTTCGTCCGCGAGGCGTGCCGCCTCCTGCGCGCATCCCCAGGCCACGGTGACCCCGGCGCCTCCGTGGCCGTAGTTGTGCACCAACACCCGACCCATCGCGGGCAGTTCGCGCTCGATCCGCACCGCGGCGCGGAAGGGCCGCAGCCCCACCCGGTGGTCGAGCACCCGCGCCCCCGCGATCTCGGGCCGCACCGCCGCGCACCGCTTCACGATCGCGTCGGCCACCGCCGGATCGGGATCGAGCGACCAGTCGTCCTCCTGCGCCGTGCCGCCGAGTACGAGCCGGTCCGGCTGCGGGAAGAAGTAGGTGGAGATCTGTCCGGTGGCGTCGGCCGAGGCGAACCAGGTCCGCACGCCCGGGTTCTCCACGATCACCAACTGCCCGCGCACCGGCCGCACCGAGGCGTCGGGCACGAGGCTCCGCGCCCCGATCCCCGAGCAGTTGACCACGCAGGGCGCCTCGGTCAGCGGCTCGTCGAGGCTTCCCGCCGTCCGCGCCTCCACCGTCCCGCCCGCGCGTGCGAGGCGCTCGCGCAGCCAGGCCAGATGGACCGGCATGTCGATCAGCGGAACCCGCGCCCACACGCCGGGGCCGCCGTACTCGCCCGGGGTCGCGGCCCGCAGCCCCGGCACCTGGGCGGCCCAAGGGCCGAGGTCGTCCAGCCGGGTCTCGGCTTGTACGCCATCGACCATGCGTACGCCGGTCTCCGTCGGCCACGCCGCCAACTCCTCGTACACGGCGAGGGATTGGAGCGACCAGGCACCGACCGCCGCCGCCGGTTCGATGCGATAGGGCCACCACAGCGCACCCGCGACGGCCGAGGTCGTCCGCTCGGCGGGCTCCCGTGCCCACACCCGCACCCGGCGCCCGCGCTCGGCGAGCAGCACGGCGGTCGTCAGGCCGATGACACCACTGCCCACCACGATCACATCGCTGTCATTCATCCCGTCCATCCCGGGAACGTAGCGGAATGTGTCATGCCGTGCTCACATCACGCCCCAGATGGGGATACTCACACCATGTCTGCCGAGTACGCGACCTTCGGTCTGGCACCGGCCATGCGCGCCGGTGGAGTTCTCGCCAACGGTGACTACCAAGTCCACCGCGATTTCGTCGACTTCATCGTGAACGGGCGTCCGCTGCTGTTCCAGCTCTCCGACCTCGACGCCGTCTCCCCGCTCGCCTCCGACGTACCACCCGCGATCTTCACCCACCATGTACGCGGACTCCTCCTGGAGACGCAGGCGCCCCTGAGCGACGACCGGCACGTCATCTACGGCTGTCCCGAGTGCGAAGGCCTGGAGTGCGGGGCGGTCACCGCGGTCATCGAGCGGGCACCGGACGGCACCGACACCTACGTATGGCGTGACTTCGCCTGGCAGACGGCCGAGCGGGCCGATCTGGAACTCAACGGCTACCACGGCATAGGGCCCTTCCGCTTCAAAGGCGCCGAATACCGCGAGGCGCTGGGCCAGTTGCTGGCCGGCGGTGAACCGGCGGCGCGACGCAGGGTGCTCCTGATCGGCGCCCGCGTCGCCGTCCTCGCCAAGCTCGCGGCGGCGCTGCGCACCATCGGTGTCGGCGCCGAGATCGCCGCGGACGCGGCGGGCGTGCCGCCGGACGAGCTGCGGACGTACGGGGCGGTGGCCTTCGGGCGGTCCGTCCCCGCGGCGACGCGCGAGGGGGTGCGCGCGGCGTTCGACGGGGCGGGGCTCCAGGTCGCGTACGTCGACAGCCTGGCCCCGATCGTCCCGCTCCTGGTCGCCCAGATCGAACACGCCCTGGACCGCAGCCCGTTGGAGCAGCGGCGCCTGACGCGGCTGGCGGCGGCGGACGGCTCGGCGGACGTGGACATCACCTCGACGTGCCGGGTCCAGCTCATCGCGTACCGCCAGGACCTGCTCTCCCGCACGCAGGTCCACGAGGTCTTCGACGGCGTCCTGGAGCCGGGGGAGCACCGCATCGAGCTGGACGCGAAGGCGACGAAGGGGGAGTCGTTCGTGGTGGCACGGACGACGGACAGCGTTCTGGTGGCGCCGATAGAGAGATGATCCGCGACTCCGCGACCCCGCAGCAGTGCGGCTCTCGACCCTGTGACACAGGTCACATCATGACCTGTCACGCCAGGGCGAGCTCGTCTGTCCCATGGGCGTCACCGACACGACGCCCCCGAACCCGGGGCATGAGCGCGGGAGTTGCAGATGAAGAGCGAGCACCGGATCGTCGTCCTGGGTGCCGGTTACACCGGCCTGCTGTGCGCGATCCGCCTGGCGCGCCGCGCTCGGCGGACCGGCGTGCGCGTCACGCTGGTGAACCCCTCGCCCCGGTTCACCGAGCGGCTGCGGATGCATCAGATCGTCGGCGGGCAGGAGTTGGCGGACCACCGGATCTCTGACCTCATCGACGGGACGGGCGTCGTGTTCGTGCGGGGCACGGCGACGGCCATCGACACCGAGAGCCGGACGGTGGCGGTCGACGCGCCGGACGGCCCCGCCGAGCTCACCTACGACAGCCTGGTGTACGCCATCGGCAGCTCCACCGACACGAGCACGGTTCCCGGAGCCGACGAGAACGCGAGCACCCTGAACAGCCCGCGCGCCGCACGCGACTTCGCGGAGCGGCTCGCGGAACTCGCCGTTGCCGGCGGCACGGTGAACGTCTGCGGCGGCGGCCTCACCGGCGTCGAAGCCGCCACCGAGATCGCCGAGAGCCACCCCGGCCTCCGGGTCACGCTGATCAGCCGCGGCGAACCCGGCCCGCTGATGAACGCGAAGGCGCGCGCCCACCTGTACGCCGCGTTCGACCGGCTCGGCATCACGCTCCGAGTCGGCTCCGCCATCAGCAAAGTCCTGCCCGACGGCGTCGAGTTGGCCGACGGCACACTCGTCCCCGCCGACGCCTGCCTGTGGACCACCGGCGTACGGGTCCCGGCCCTCGCCGCGGACGCCGGCATCGCCGTCGACGAGCGCGGCCTGATCCTGGTCGACGCCACCCTCCGCTCGACCTCGCACCCGCAGATCCACGCGATCGGCGACGCGGCCGCTGTCCGCCAGGCCTGGGGGCAGGTCCACGGCACCTGCCAGAGCGGCCTGCCCACCGCCGCGTACACCGCCGACGCGCTGGCCAGGCGGCTGCGCGGCAAGAGCGTCAAGCCGTTCCGCTTCGGCTACTTCCACCAGCCCGTCAGCCTCGGCCGCCGGGACGCCGTCATCCAGTTCACCCACGCCGACGACACCCCGCGCCGCTGGTTCCTCAGCGGCAGGGCGGCCGTCACGTACAAGGAAACGATCAGTGGCAGCCCGCTGAAGATGTACCGCCTCAGCAAGCGCGTCTCCGTCTCCGCGTCGCTGTCCAAGGGCGGCCGCGCGACGCGTCCCGAGAGGACCACGCGATGAGGGTCCTGCTCGCCGGAGCCACCGGCGCGATCGGCCGCCCCCTGACCCGCGCGCTGATCGCCTCGGGCCACCACGTCCTCGCACTGTCCCGCAGCGAGGAGTCCGCGTCAGCCGTACGCGGACTCGGCGCCGAACCGGTCAGGGCCGACGCCCTGGACCGCGACGAACTCCTCGGCGCCGTCGCGGGGTTGCGGGCGGACGGGGTCATCCACCAGCTGACCTCGCTGAGGAAGCCGAGGCGCACTCTCGACGCGAACGACCCCAGCAACCTGTTGCGCACGCGTGGCACCGCCCACCTGCTGGAAGCCGCGAGGGCCCTCGGTGCGCGCCGGTTCCTCACCCAGTCGATGGTCCTCGGCCACGGGTACGCCGACCACGGCTCACGGACCTTCACCGAGGACGACGACTTCGGCGTCAAGCAAGGCAATGTCGCCGACTTCATCATCGACGGGCTCCGCTCCACCGAGGGCCAGGTCTTCGGGTCCGGTCACCTGGACGGCATCGCGCTGCGCTACGGCGTCTTCCACGGACCCGGCACCTGGTTCGACCCCACCCCAGGCAGCCGGCCGACCCCCGTGCCACGCGACGGCGGGGGCTCCGTCCCCTGGATCCACGTCGACGACGCGGCGGCCGCCACCGTGGCCGCCCTGGAGCGGGGGCGCGGCGGTGAGGCGTACACCGTCGTCGAGGACCTGCCCGCGACCTGGGGCGAGGTCGCCACCGCCACGGCGGCGGCCCGCGGCGGTCGCGCGCCGCGGCTCCCGTCCTGGCTGCTGCGCCGGATGGTCCCGTACCTCGGTGTCCTGATGGCCGACACCACGCTCCGCGCCTCGCACGCCAAGGCCGTACGTGAACTCGGCTGGCGGCCCGCCCACCACGCCACGGAGTACGGCGCGCGCCCCACCCGTACGCCCTAGGGAGCAGCCGGAGTTGTGCCCGCCGGAGGACGTGATACGCGGCGAAAACCACGATTCTCGTGAGGTCACCGCCGCACCGGAACGTCAGCAACGCACCTTCCCCATCAAGGAGTCAGCCACATGACTGCCATCGCCTCACCCACATTGGCCCCGACAGCGGCAACACGCACCGCCGGCCGCCAGGCCCTCACCGGAATCGGCTTCGCCGTCCTGTTCATCGCCGCCCTGGTCTTCTCCGGCCTCGCCGGAAGCACCACCTACCCCTCGCCCTTCGACGCGGACAAGGTGACGGAGACGTACTTCGCCCGCAACGGAGGCGTCGTCGTCGGCATGAGCGTCCTGCAGCTCCTGTCGGTCGTGCCGCTCGCCGCCTTCGTCCTGGCGCTGACCAGGAGGGCGGGCGCCGGACTCGCGCGGGCGAGCGGGCTGTGCGCCGCGGCGGGGCTCGCGGCCTGTGCGCTGACCGGTCTCGCGATTCCGGTACTCGACGCGAGCGGCGAAACCCTGCACACGCTGCACCACCTCACCTTCCTGGCGGGAGGCCCCGCGCACGTCCCGTTCCTGGGGATCCTCGTCGGCGCGAGCGCACTCGCCGCGCGTACGTCGGCTCCCCGCTGGACCACGGCCCTGGGCCTCGTGTCGGCGGGCCTCGCGCTCCTTTCGGTCCTCACCTTCGCGAGCGAGTCGTTCATGCTGCTCCTGCCGCTCGGCCGCTTCACGGCGATCCTCTGGATCGTGGTCACCGCGATACGGGCGGCTCGCCTCCGCAAGTGAAGAGGGGCGGTGCGGGCCGCGTACTCCTTGTCGCCCTGTTCGCCACGCTGCGAGCATGCCCCGATGACCGAAGCCACGCCCGCACTTGACCCGTTCCTCGAGCACCGGCGACTGCTGCACTCCACCGCCTACCGGATGCTGGGCAGCGTCGCCGATGCCGAGGACGTCCTGCAGGACGCGTGGCTGACCTGGAGCTCGGCGGACCGCGACGCGGTCCGCCACCCCAAGGCCTACCTCGTGCGCACGGTCACCAATCTGTCGTTGAACCGCCTCACATCGGCACGGGCCACCCGCGAGACCTACATCGGACCGTGGCTCCCCGAACCCCTCCTGACGTCACCCGACATAGCCGAGGAGACCGAGATGGCCGACACCGTCTCCACGGCCATGCTGGTCGTCCTGGAATCCCTGAGCCCGGTGGAGCGCGCGGTCTTCCTGCTCCGCGAGGTCTTCGGCTACTCGCACGCGGAGATCGCCGAGACCGTGGAGCGCCCCGAGGCCACCGTCCGGCAGATCGCCCGCCGCGCCCGCGCCCACGTGCAGGCGCGCCGCCCCCGCTTCGACACCGACGCCGACCAGCGCCGCCAGGTCACCGCGCGCTTCCTCTCGGCCTGCTCGGGCGGCGACCTGAACGCGGTCATGGAACTCCTCGCCCCGGACGTCACCGCCTGGTCCGACGGCGGCGGCAAGGTCACGGCGGCCCGCCGCCCGCTGTACGGCACGGACCATGTGGCGCGGTGGTTCCTCGGCGTCCTGGCCAAGCCCGCGCTGACGGGCGTCACCCTGGAGCCCGCCACGGTCAACGGCGAACTGAGCGTCCTGTTCAAGCTGGGTGACTACGTCGGAGGGTGCCTGACCTACGACCTCGCGGACGGCTTGATCCACAACATGCGGTTCCAGTTCAACCCGGACAAACTGAGCGGCCTGCACCTTTCGTGACGACCCGCCCCGTGAGGTCGTGACGGCCCGCCCCGTGAGGCCCGGGTCCGCGCCTCGCCTAAACTCGACCCCCTGATGACCGCAACCCTCGTCGCCAAGAATCTCGCCGCCCGCCACGGCGACCGCTCCCTCTTCTCCGCCCTGGAGCTGGTCGTCGCCCCCGGCGACGTCATCGGCCTCGTCGGCGCCAACGGCGCGGGCAAGTCGACCCTGCTCCGCCTCCTCGCGGGCCTGGACACCCCGGAGACCGGCGAACTCCGCCTCTCACCGCCCGGTGCGTCCGTGGGCCACCTCCCGCAGGAGCCCGACCGCCGCCCCGGCGAGTCCATCCGCAGCTTCCTGGCCCGCCGCACCGGCGTCGACGAGGCCCAGCGGACCATGGACGAGGCCACCCAGGGCCTGGTCGACGGAACCCCGGGCGCGGACGACGCGTACGCGCTCAGCCTGGAGCGCTGGCTGGCGCTCGGCGGCGCCGACCTGGACGAGCGAGCGGAGGAGGTCACCGCGTCGCTCGGCCTCGACGTCAGCCTCGACCAGCCGATGACCTCCCTCTCCGGCGGCCAGGCCGCCCGCGCGGGCCTCGCCTCGCTCCTCCTCTCCCGCTACGACGTGTTCCTCCTGGACGAGCCGACCAACGACCTCGACCTGGCGGGCCTCGACCGCCTGGAGAGCTTCGTACGAGGGCTGCGCGCCGGCACGGTGGTGGTCAGCCACGACCGCGAGTTCCTCACCCGCACCGTCACCAAGGTCCTCGAACTCGACCTCGCACAGCAGCAGATCAACCTCTACGGCGGCGGCTACGACGCCTATCTGGAGGAGCGCGAGGTCGCGCGCCGCCACGCCCGCGACGAGTTCGACGAGTACGCCGACAAGAAGTCCGCCCTGGAGGGCCGCGCCCAGATGCAGCGGGGCTGGATGGACAAGGGCGTCAAGAACGCCCGTCGCAAGGCGGGCGACAACGACAAGATCGGCCGGAACTTCCGCAGCGACTCCAGCGAGAAGCAGGCGGCGAAGGCACGCCAGACGCAGCGCATGATCGAGCGGCTCGACGTCGTCGACGAGCCCCGCAAGGAGTGGGAGCTGCAGATGGAGATCGCGTCGGCGCCGCGCTCCGGCAGCGTCGTGGCCACCCTCCGTGACGCGGAGGTGCACCGCGGCCACTTCACGCTCGGGCCCGTGACGCTGCAGATCGACTGGGCGGACCGGGTGGCGATCACCGGCGCGAACGGCGCGGGCAAGTCGACGCTGCTCGGCACCCTGCTGACCCGCATCCCCACGGACGCGGGCCACGCGGCCCTCGGCTCAGGGGTGCTCGTCGGCGAGGTGGACCAGGCCCGCGCGCTGTTCCACGGCCCGGAGTCGCTCCTGGACGCGTTCTGCGCGGCGGTGCCGGACACCGAACCGGCCGAAGTGCGCACGCTGCTCGCCAAGTTCGGCCTGAAGGCCGCGCACGTCCTGCGCCCCGCGGCCACCCTCTCCCCGGGCGAACGCACCCGGGCGGGCCTCGCGCTGCTCCAGGGCCGGGGCGTCAACCTCCTGGTCCTCGACGAGCCGACGAACCACCTCGACCTGCCGGCGATCGAGCAGCTGGAGTCGGCGCTCGACGCGTACGAGGGCACGCTGCTCCTGGTGACGCACGACCGCAGGATGCTGGATGCCGTACGGGTCACGCGCCGCCTGGAGGTGACGGAGGGCAAGGTGACCGAACTGTCACCCTGACCTCCGCCGACTCTCCCCGGATCCGGATCCCGGATCAGCGCTTCTTGGGGTCCAGGAGACCGGCCCGCCGCAGCGCGTCCGCCATCGCGTCATTGGCCGGCGGCGGCCCCTGCCGCTTCTGCTGCCGCTGGCCCTGGCCCTGACCGCTCTGGCCCTGACCGCCCTGCTGGCGCGGAGGCCGCTGCCCCCTCTGCTGCGGGGGACGCCCGCCCCGCTTGGGCTGCTCGCCGTCGGCCGGGCTGGCCTCGTCGTCCAGGCGCAGCGTCAGCGAGATCCGCTTGCGCGGAATGTCGACGTCCATCACCTTCACCTTGACGATGTCGCCCGGCTTCACCACGTCCCGCGGGTCCTTGACGAACGTCCTGGACATCGCGGAGACGTGCACGAGCCCGTCCTGGTGGACGCCGATGTCCACGAAGGCCCCGAATGCCGCCACGTTCGTGACGACCCCCTCAAGGACCATCCCGCCCGCCAGATCGGAGATCTTCTCGACGCCGTCCTTGAAGGTCGCCGTCTTGAACGCGGGTCGCGGGTCGCGTCCGGGCTTCTCCAGCTCCTTGAGGATGTCGCTCACGGTGGGCAGACCGAAGGAGTCGTCCACGAACTCGTCCGCCCTGAGCGAGCGCAGCGTCGCCGTGTCGCCGATCAGCGAGGCGACCTCGCCGCCCGTCTTCTTCGCCATCTTGCGCACCACCGGATACGCCTCGGGGTGCACGCTGGACGCGTCGAGCGGGTCGTCGCCGCCCCGGATGCGCAGGAAGCCGGCGCACTGCTCGTACGCCTTGGGGCCGAGGCGCGCCACGTCCTTGAGGCCCTTGCGGGAGGAGAAGGGGCCGTTCGTGTCGCGGTGGGTCACGATGTTCTCGGCGAGTCCCGCGCCGATGCCGGAGACCCGGGCGAGCAGCGGGGCGGAGGCCGTGTTCACGTCCACGCCGACGCCGTTCACACAGTCCTCGACGACCGTGTCGAGGGAGCGCGACAGCTTCACCTCGGAGAGGTCGTGCTGGTACTGGCCGACGCCGATGGACTTCGGGTCGATCTTCACCAGCTCGGCGAGGGGGTCCTGCAGGCGCCGGGCGATGGACACGGCGCCGCGCAGCGACACGTCCATGTCGGGCAGCTCCTGGGAGGCGAAGGCCGACGCGGAGTACACCGAGGCGCCCGCCTCGGAGACCATCACCTTCGTGAGGTTCAACTCCGGGTGCTTCGTGATGAGTTCACCGGCGAGCTTGTCCGTCTCGCGGGACGCCGTGCCGTTCCCGATCGCGACCAGGTCGACGGCGTGCTCCTTGGCGAGCTTCGCGAGGGTGGCCAGGGACTGGTCCCACTTGTTCGCCGGGACATGCGGGTTGATGACGTCCGTCGCGACGACCTTGCCGGTCGCGTCGACCACGGCGACCTTCACGCCCGTACGGAAACCGGGGTCGAGCCCCAGCGTCGCGCGCGTGCCCGCCGGTGCGGCGAGCAGCAGGTCGCGCAGGTTCGACGCGAAGACCCGCACCGCCTCGTCCTCGGCGGCCGTGCGCAGGCGCAGGCGCAGGTCGATCCCCAGGTGCACCAGGATGCGGGTCCGCCAGGACCAACGCACCGTGTCCTGCAGCCACTTGTCGCCCGGGCGCCCACGGTCCTGGACCCCGAAGCGGTGGGCGACCATCCCCTCGTACGAGGAAGGGCCCTCCGTGGCCTCCTCCGGCTCCAGAACGAGGTCGAGCACGTCCTCCTTCTCGCCGCGCAGCATCGCGAGGACGCGGTGCGAGGGCAGCTCCTTGAAGGGCTCGGCGAAGTCGAAGTAGTCGGCGAACTTGGCGCCCGCCTCCTCCTTGCCGTCGCGGACCTTCGCGGCCAGGCGGCCGCGCACCCACATGCGCTCGCGCAGCTCGCCGATCAGGTCGGCGTCCTCGGAGAACCGCTCGGCGAGGATCGCGCGGGCACCGTCCAGGGCGGCCTGCGGGTCGGCGACGCCCTTGTCGGCGTCCACGAAGGCCGCGGCGGCGGCGAGCGGCTCCACCGACGGGTCGCCGAGCAGGCCGTCGGCCAGCGGCTCAAGTCCGGCCTCACGGGCGATCTGCGCCTTCGTACGCCGCTTCGGCTTGAAGGGCAGGTAAATGTCCTCGAGCCGCGCCTTGGTGTCGGCCGCGCGGATCTGCGCCTCCAGCTCGTCGGTGAGCTTGCCCTGCTCGCGCACCGATTCGAGGATCGAAGCGCGCCGCTCCTCGAGCTCCCGCAGATAGCGCAGCCGCTCCTCGAGCGTGCGCAGCTGCGCGTCGTCGAGCATCTCGGTCGCTTCCTTGCGGTAGCGAGCGATGAAAGGCACCGTCGAGCCGCCGTCGAGCAGGTCGACGGCGGCCTTCACCTGCCGCTCCCGTACGCCGAGTTCTTCGGCGATCCTGCCTTCGATCGATGCTGGAGTGGACGTCTGCAGAGGTGCCACGTTTCCCGCCTTCTCACTGGGGTTGCGGGGCAATTGTGGCAGGTGGCGCCGACAGCGGGGGGATCAGACCCGGTGTGCCCGGCCGGGGCGGCGTCCCGGGCGGCGCCCGCCTCGCCGTGTGGAGCTCGAGGCACCGCTGAAGAGCCGGGCAACGGCGCGGAACGGCAGCGTCACCACGGTGGCGAGCGCCGCTCCTATCTGACGCAGGACATCTGCGATCGCACGGAACACGGGATTTCCCCTTTCGTCGCCCGGTCCGGCGCCAAGCGCGCGGGACCGGAGACGAACGAGTACCTCGGACGGCGCCGTCCATGCCCCCGCCCCCGCCGACGCCTGGCCCGGCCCGGCCGGTCCCCGTCTGCTCCTTACTCCTTGCCGAGCAGATCCGCCGGGAACGCCCCGGCCTCCAGCGCCGCGCCCGCGAACACCGTCCCCAGCTCCGTGAGGCGCTCGACGCCCGCCGCGCCCAGGTGCTCGTAGGGAGCACGGTCCAGGCGGTCCGTGGCCTCCTCGACGTCCTTGCGCAGCGCGACGCCCGCCTCCGTCAACTCGACCTTGCCGTCGTGCAGTCCGCGGACGCGGAGCCGCTCCACCGCGGCGTCCCAGTCCTCCTGGTTCCAGCCGCGCGTGCTGAAGTTCCACTTCGGCGTCATGCCCTTGCCGGTCGCCGTGTGGCTCACCAGCGCCTCCAGGCCGTCGAGTTCGGCGTGCTGGAGGGCCGTGAGGTGCCCGTCGCCCCGGTGCTCGCGCAGCAGCGTCGCGGCGTGCCAGAGCGCGAGGTGCGGCTGCTCGGGCACGGGCAGGTCCGCGTGGGCCGCGTACAGCGGGCGGGCGGAACGGGAGCAGGCCTCGGTGGCGCGCAGCGCGAGCTCGGCCGCCTCCGCCATCTCCGGGGATGCGATGGCTTCCTCTCCGAGGAGGCGCCGCAGGGTCGTGTCGACGGCACGCAGACGTGCCGCAAGTACGTCCTCGGGGGTCGCGGTGCGCCAGATGCCGGGCACGTGCCGGGCGACGAGGTCGTGCTTGTAGTTGTAGAACGCCGCCGTGACCACTCCGGCGCCGACCGGACCCATCGCCGCCGTGCGCACGGCGAAATTGACGGCCCTGGGGCTGGTGATGCCGATCTCGGTCAGCTCGCGTCCCGCGTCGGGCGAGAAGTAGTGCGTCGAGTGCAGCGAATTGAGCACGTTGTGACATCGACGTCCCGCGCGCGGGTGCAGTGCCGCCGCCGGGGAGGAAGGCGTGAGAGAAGTCATGAGCGCACGCTACCGACTGGTTGGTATGACGTGAAGCCCGGGGCTCTCGCACGCGAAGGCCGCCTCGGCGTCGCGTCCGCCCATGGCAGGAAGAGTGGGCCATTCGTCATTGCAGCCATCGCGCGCGGGGCCAAGAATCAGGGCATGGAGCAGCGAACTGTCCTGGTCGTCCTCTTCGACGGGGTCCAGAGTCTCGATGTCACGGGGCCGGTGGAGGTCTTCACGGGCGCCGCCGCGGTCCGCGGCGGAGACGAACCGGCGTACCGCATCCGCACCGCCTCCCTGGACGGCGCCCCCGTACGCACCTCGAGCGGGCTCACGCTCGTACCGGACTCCTCCCTCGCCGACGCCCCCGTGCCGCACACCCTGCTCGTCCCGGGCGGACTCGGCAGCCGCGAAGCCGACCCTCGCCTGGTCGACTGGCTCCGGACGAACGCCTCGCGCGCGCGGCGCCTGGTCTCGGTCTGCACCGGCGCCATCCTGTTCGCCGAAGCCGGGCTCCTGGACGGCCGCCGGGTGACGACCCACTGGGCGTACTGCGCCAAGCTCGCCCTCGACCACCCCGCCATCGAGGTCGACCCCGACCCGATCTTCGTCCGCGACGGCCATGTCGCCACGTCCGCGGGCGTGACCGCCGGCATCGACCTGGCCCTGGCCCTCGTCGAGGAGGACCTGGGCCGGGACGAGGCGCTGATGGTCGCGCGGTATCTCGTCGTCTTCCTGCGGCGCCCGGGGAACCAGGCGCAGTTCAGCGCCCAGCTCGCCGTACAGACGGCCCAGCGCGAGCCGCTGCGCGAGGTCCAGCAGTGGATCACCGAGCACCCGGACGAGAACCTCTGCGTCGATTCGCTCGCCGCCCGCGCCCGGCTCTCACCCCGGCACTTCGCCCGCGCGTTCCAGACGGAGACCGGGATGACGCCGGGCAAGTACGTCGAGCGCGTGCGCGTCGAGCATGCGCGCCGCCTCCTGGAGGACACCTCCCACGGGGTCGAGGAGGTCTCGCGCGCCTGCGGCTACGGCACCCCGGAGGCGATGCGCCGGGCCTTCGTCAAGACCCTCGGCGCGGCGCCCGCCGAGTACCGGCGGCGCTTCCACGCCCCCTTCCCCGCTCAGGCCGCCCCCGCCCCCGCACTCAACGGATAGGCACTCCATGCAGATCGCCATCGCCCTGTTCGAACGCTTCACCGCCCTGGACGCGGTCGGCCCGTACGAGACCCTCAGCCGGATGCCCGGCGCCGAGACCGTCTTCGTGGCGGAGCGCCCCGGGCCGGTGCGCAACGACAACGGCTCCCTGGGGCTCGTCGCCGACCGCGCCTTCGCCGACGTACCGAACCCCGACATCCTGGTCGTGCCCGGCGGCCCCGGCCAGAGCGACCAGATGGCGAACGAGACGCTCCTGGACTGGGTCCGCTCCGCCGATGCCACCAGCACCTGGACGACGTCCGTGTGCACCGGCTCCCTCCTGCTCGCCGCAGCCGGGCTGCTCAAGGGGCGCCGCGCCACCTCGCACTGGCTCGCGCTCGCGGAGCTGGAGCGGTTCGGCGTGGAGTCGACGGGGGAGCGGGTGGTGTTCGACGGCAAGTACGTCACAGCGGCCGGAGTCTCCTCCGGCCTCGACATGGGGCTCGCCCTCATCGGCCGGATCGCGGGCGATGAGCAGGCCCAGACCGTGCAGCTCCTGACGGAGTACGACCCCCAGCCGCCCTACGACGCCGGTTCCCCGCAGAAGGCGCCCGCGCACCTGGTCGAGAAGTTCCGCGCGGGGAGCCGCTTCAGCCAGTAGCGGCGCTGCCGGGCGTCCATGTGAAGCGCGGCTCGCGACGCTCCAGGAAGGCGGCGACTCCCTCCGCGGTGTCGCCGCCCGCGCGCGCCTGCCCGGTCCAGTACGCGTCCCGGTCCGTGTGTCCCGCGGCGAACTCCTTGGCCGCGGCCTGTGTCAGCTGCGAGCGCGAGGCAAGGATCCTGGTGAACTCCGCCACCCGCTTGTCCAGTTCGCCCGCGGGCAGCACCTCGTCCACCAGACCGGTGCGCAGCGCACGCCCCGCGTCGATCAACTCGCCCGAGAACAGCAGGTACTTGGCGGTCGCGGGCCCCACGAGCGACACCAGGCGCCGCGTGGACGAGGACGGGTAGACGATCCCCAGCTTCGCCGGAGTGATCCCGAACAGGGCGCCCTCGTCCGCGAACCGCAGATCGCAGGCGGCCGCCAGCTGGCTGCCCCCGCCCACGCAGTAGCCGCGCACCGCGGCAAGGGTCGGCTTCGGGAAGGCCGCGAGCGCCTCCTCGGCCCGCACGGCCAGATCCTGCGCATCGCCGGGCGCCTGGCGCAGCGAGGAGATGTCGGCCCCCGCGCAGAACGTCGCACCCTCGCCGGTCAGCACGACCGCCCGAACGGCCGGGTCGGCGGCGAGCCCGGCGAGCAGCGGCGGCACCTGGCGCCACATGTCCGCCGTCATGGCGTTGCGCTTGGCCGGATGGTCGATGACGACGGTGGCGACGCCGTGGGTGACGGCCTGCCTCAGCTGCGGCTCCATGCGCAGGATGCTATCCGCACTGCTCGAACGTACGATCAAGAAGGGGCGGCCCTGAGAACTCTGCGCAGCGGGGGAAGCAGGACGGAGACGCTGATGGCCCGATCCAAGAGCGCCCGGACCGCCGCACCGGAGGCCCAAGGCGCCAAGCAGCTCAACCGCAGCCTCGGCTGGCTCGCCGTGCTGGGCGCGATCCTGGCGGTGGCCGGTCTTGTGGGCCTCGTCTACACGGGCTTCGCCACCCTCACCTCCATGCTCCTCTTCGGCTGGCTGCTCCTGATCGGCGGCTGTGTCGGCCTGCTGCACGCGGTGCAGTCGCGCGGCACGAACTTCTTCTGGCTGGGTGTGGTCGTGGCCGCGCTGAACCTCGCCGCCGGTGTCGTGATCATCCGCAGGCCGGATGTGGCGGCGGAGGCGCTGACGATGTTCGCCGCGCTGCTGTTCCTGACCGGCGGTGTGTTCCGTCTTGTCGGCAGCCTGGTGGTGCGCGGCCCGCAGTTCGGCTGGACGCTCGTGCAGGGCGCCTTCGGTCTCCTTCTCGGCATCCTGGTGCTCGCCAACTGGCCGAGCAGCAGCCAGTACGTGATCGGCTGCTTCTTCTCGCTCGCGCTGCTCTTCGACGGCCTCGGCCTGCTCGCCGCGGGCCTGGGCGGGCGCCGGATCGTGAGCATGGTCGCGGAGGGACCGGACTCCGGCCGACCCGGCGGACGCGGCGGACCGGAAGAACCCGAACAACCCGTACAAACCGAAGAAAGCTTGAAAGCGAAACCGGAGGGGCAGGAACAGTCGCACAACTGACGCGCTCGGGCGTCAGTGATCAAATGTCGTCGATAGTCGCTGACTTATGGTCAGTCATGCGGTCCGGACCAGGACATTCCCAACACTCGATGCGTGGTGACAATCGAGCGCAAGGGCGGCGACCGGACGATGGACGGCGACGGGAGGGGGCCCGGCCCACTCCCTCGGGATACCGGAAAGGTGCCGTACGAGGGCGTGTGGCGCTTCACCGCCGCCGCCGTCGACGCCTCGGTGCCCCAGGCGCGGCACGCGGTACGTGACCTGCTCGCCAGGCAGGGCGTGCCCGCGCCGGACGACCTCGTGCAGGGCCTGCTCCTGATCGTCTCCGAACTGGTCACCAACGCGGTGCGGCACGCGGCCCTGCTCTCGCCGATGCTCGCGGTGGAGGTGGCGGTGGGCGCCGAGTGGGTGCGGGTCTCCGTGGAGGACGACCACCCCTACCGCCCGACCGCCCTGGTGGCCGACCACGGCCAGACCGGCGGCCGAGGTCTCCTCCTCGTCCGCGAGATCACGCAGGAGGCGGGCGGTGCCTGCGACGTCGAGCACACCGCGAGCGGGGGCAAGGTCATCTGGGCGGCCCTGCCCCTGAAGCCCGACGGTACGGCCCCGGACGGGAGTTGACTCACCAGCCGGCGGAAGGCCCCGTCAGCTCCCTGATCGCGGGGCGCGCCGCGTCCAGGACGGTCATGAACCACGCGGAGAACGGCCCGTTCGCATGCCGCTGAGCCAGCTCGTCGGCCGTCACGAACGCGGTCTCGCCGACCTCGGACGGGTCGGGCCCGAGCGGCGACTGGACCATCCCCACGAAGAGATGGTTGAACTCCTGCTCCACCAGGCCCGAATCGGGGTCCGGGTGGTTGTAGCGCACCGTGCCCGCCTCCGCGAGCAGCGAGGGCGAGACGCCGAGCTCCTCGTACGTCCGGCGCGCGGCGGCCGCGAACGGCGCCTCGCCCGGGTACGGGTGCCCGCAGCAGGTGTTCGACCAGACGCCGGGGGAGTGGTACTTGCCCAGGGCGCGCTGCTGCAGCAACAGCCGCCCCTGCTCGTCGAAGAGGAAGACGGAGAACGCCCGGTGCAGCTGCCCGGGCGCCTGATGCGCGGAGAGTTTCTCCGCGGTGCCGATCGTCCTGCCGTCCTCGTCCACGAGTTCCAGCAAGATCGCTTCTCCGGTGCCGTTCGACGAGCTGTTCGCCGCGGTGGCAGGTGTGGTCGGCATACCCATCCTTCGCTTCGGTCTTCGAGCCTCAAGTCTGCCGTACAAGAGGGGCGCTGCTCGCAAGGAACCACCGGAAGCCACCCTCAGGGGCGTCAGTGGCAGAGCTTCGCCTCGTGCTCCGCGTGGCCGACCGGCTCCAGTTGGAAGGTGCAGTGCTCGACGTCGAAGTGGTCGCCCAGGCATCCCTGCAGCTCATGCAGCATCTTCTCGTGGCCGATCGCGTTCAGCGTCTCGCTGCTGACGACCACGTGCGCGGAGAGGACCGGCATCCCCGAAGTGATGGTCCAGGCGTGCAGGTCGTGGACGTCCTCGACACCCGGCAGATCCAGTATGTGCGAGCGGACCTCGGCCATGTCGACGCCCTTGGGGGCGGACTCCAGGAGCACGTTGAGGGTCTCCCGCAGCAGCTTCACCGTGCGCGGGACGATCATGAGACCGATGACCAGCGAGGCGATCGGGTCCGCCGCCTGCCAGCCGGTCGTCAGGATCAGGACCGCCGCGACGATCACCGCCAAGGAGCCGAGCGCGTCGGCCATGACCTCGAGGAAGGCGCCGCGCACGTTCAGGCTGTCCTTCTGGCCGCGCATCAGGAGCGAGAGCGAGATCATGTTCGCCAGCAGGCCGATGACGCCGAAGACGATGGTCAGTCCGCCCTCGGTCTCGGCGGGCGTGATGAACCGCTGGATCGCCTCGTACAGGACGTAGCCGCCGACGCCGAGCAGCAGAAGGCAATTGGCGAGCGCGGCGAGGATCTCGGCGCGGGCGTAGCCGAAGGTGCGGTTCTCCGTCGCCGGGCGGTTCGCGAACTGGATCGCGAGCAGCGCCATGCCCAGGCCGAGGGCGTCCGTCGCCATGTGCGTCGCGTCCGCGATGAGCGCGAGCGAATCCGCCATGATGCCGCCGACGATCTCGACCACCATGACGGTGATCGTGATCGAGAGCGCGATGCGCAGCCGCCCTCGGTACGCCGCCGTCGCGGTCCCCCCGTGTGTATGTCCGTGGTCGTGCCCAGCCCCCATGGAAGCCGCCTCCGTGTGGTCGGTATCGGTCTTCTGTTCCCCGGTCGCGCGTCTGTCGCGATCACAGTGAACTACGGGTGGGGGGTATCCGGCAACACGGCACTGAACACCGTTGTCATATGCTCTGACCTGCGGAAATGACCGCAGGTCAGAGCGTTGACGTCATCAGGCGCCGCGCGCCTCGGGGTGGTGGAGGCACCAGCCGTCCCACGCTGATTCGACCATCTCGCGCACCCCGCGCCGCGCCTTCCAGCCCAGCTCGTCGGCGGCCAGTCGCGCGTCCGCGACGGCGCGCGGGGCGTCGCCCTCACGGCGCGGCTCCACGAGTGCCGGGCGGCTGTCTCCGGAGATCTCGCCGATGAGGGTGACGAGTTCGCGTACGGAAACACCCTCGCCGCGGCCGATGTTCACCGTCAGGTCGCCCCCGGGGTGCGCCTCGACGCGGCGGGCCGCCGCGAGGTGGGCGTCGGCGAGATCGGCGACGTGGATGTAGTCGCGGACGCACGTGCCGTCCGGCGTCGGATGGTCGTCGCCGAAGATCCGCGGCGCCTCGTCACGGGTGAGCCGGTCGAAGACCATCGGGATCACGTTGTAGACCCCGGTGTCCGCGAGCTCGGGGGCCGCGGCGCCCGCCACGTTGAAGTAGCGCAGGCACACGGTCGCGATGCCGTGCGCCCGCCCGGCGGCCCGCACCAGCCACTCCCCGGCGAGCTTCGTCTCGCCGTAGGGGTTGATCGGGACGCACGGAGTGTTCTCCGCCACCAGATCCACATCCGGCGGGTTCCCGTACACCGCGGCCGACGAGGAGAAGACGAACCGCTTGATGCCGGCGTCGGCCACCGCCTCGAGCAGCGTCACCAGGCCGCCCACGTTCTCCCGGTAGTAGCGCAGTGGCTGCTCCACGGATTCGCCGACCTGCTTGCGGGCCGCGAGATGCACCACACCCGTCACCTCGTGCTCGGCGAAGACCCGCCGCAGCAGCTCACCGTCGAGCGATGAGCCCCTAATGAGAGGGATGTCCGCGGGGAGCCGCTCCGGCACCCCGGCCGAGACATCGTCAAGGACGACGACCCGCTCCCCGGCGCCGGCCATCGCCCGCGCCACATGTGCCCCGATATATCCCGCTCCACCTGTGATCATCCACGTCATGGGCGTCGACTTTATGTCGTTTGTGCCGGTCGAACGAAGTGCGGTTTGTGGGCGCCGCCCCTGATCGACCATGATGATCGAGTTGGCACAGGCCCTCGCAGGCCGTGCTTATCGGGCCGTAAACGGGCGGTGAACGCCCGCTTCCAATCATCCGATAGCCTCTGCCGACGTGCCGCCCGGCCGCTGCCGGCCAGGGGCGCCCCTCATCACGCACGTGCCCGGCGCGAGCCGCGCCGGCAATCAAGGAGTGAGTTCGTCTGTCGACCGCCATCCTGACCGGTCAGCCGGTCCCCGGGTCGCCGCTCGAAGGCGATCTGCGGTCCCTGGGGTTTGACGTCCGGGTCGCCTCCGACGCCGCGGACACCGAGACGCTGCTCGCCGCCGTCCCCGCCGGGCAGCGGGTCGCGATCGTCGACACGCGCTTCGTGGGCCACGTCCACGCGCTCCGCCTCGGCCTCACCGACCCGCGCTTCCCGGCGTCGGCAGTCCCCGGCGCCGTCACCGCGCAGCCCGAGGCCCGAGCGGACCTGACAAGCGCGCTGCGCGCCACCGCCGGATCGGGCAACGGCGGCGGCTCCTCCGCAGTGACGGTCGAGGCTCTCGCGGACCACGTGGCCGAGGCGATCGAGGCCGAGGGCCGCGATCTCCACCGCCCCGACCTCGGCACCCTCGTCGCCACCGTGCCCAGCGATCCGCAGACGCGGAACGAGGCACGGCAGGCCGTCGCCGCGGTAGACGACGAAGCCGTACGCCTGCGGACGGCCGTCAAGTCGCGGGACGGCTTCTTCACGACGTACTGCATCTCCCCCTACTCGCGCTACATCGCCCGATGGTGCGCGCGTCGCGGCCTCACCCCGAACCAGGTCACCACCGCCTCGCTGCTCGTCGCCCTGATCGCGGCGGGCTGCGCGGCCACCGGCACCCGCGGCGGCTTCGTCGCGGCCGGCCTGCTGCTGCTCTTCTCCTTCGTCCTGGACTGCACGGACGGACAGCTCGCCCGCTACTCCCTGCAGTACTCGACGCTGGGCGCCTGGCTGGACGCGACCTTCGACCGCGCCAAGGAGTACGCCTACTACGCGGGCCTCGCGCTCGGCGCGGCCCAAGGCGGCGACGACGTATGGGCGCTGGCGCTCGGCGCGATGGTCCTGCAGACCTGCCGGCACGTCGTCGACTTCTCCTTCAACGAGGCGAATCACGACGCCACCGCCAACACCAGCCCCACAGCGGCCCTTTCGGACAAGCTCGACAGCGTCGGCTGGACCGTATGGCTGCGCCGGATGATCGTGCTCCCGATCGGCGAGCGCTGGGCGCTGATCGCCGTGCTCACCGCGGTGACCACCCCGCGCATCACCCTGGTCGTGCTGCTCATCGGCTGCGGGCTCGCCGCCTGCTACACCACCGCGGGGCGCGTGCTGCGCTCGCTGACCCGCAGGGCCACCCGCACCGACCGCGCCGCACAGGCACTCGCGGACCTGGCCGACACCGGGCCGCTCGCGTCCCCCTTTGCGGCGCTCAACAGCGGCGGGCTTCCCGCGCCTGTCCTCGCCTTCGCCGGCGGCGCGGTGCTCGCCTGCGTGGCGGGTCTCACGTCGTACGGCAGCCCGTGGGTGGTCGTCGCCGCCGTGATCTACGTCGTCACTTCGGGCCTCGCCGTCGCCCGGCCCCTCAAGGGCGCCCTCGACTGGCTGGTCCCGCCGTTCTTCCGCGCGGCCGAGTACGGCACGATCCTGCTGCTCGCCGCCAAGGCGGACGTGAACGGGGCCTTGCCCGCGGCTTTCGGCCTGGTGTCCGCTGTCGCCTACCATCACTACGACACGGTGTACCGCATCCGCGGCAACGCAGGCGCGCCGCCGCACTGGCTGGTGCGGGCGATCGGCGGGCATGAAGGCAGGACGCTGGTGGTCGCTCTCGCCGCCGCCCTGCTCACCGACACAGATTTCACCGTCGCGCTCACGGCACTCGCCGTGGCCGTGGCACTCGTGGTGCTCGTCGAGAGCATCCGCTACTGGGTGACCGCTCACAAACGCGGAGCACCCGCCGTACACGATGAAGGAGAACCCGCATGATCGGCCTCGTGCTGGCGGCCGGCGCCGGACGGCGTCTTCGCCCCTACACCGACACGCTCCCCAAGGCCCTGGTGCCGGTCGACGGTGACACCACCATCCTCGACCTGACCCTCGGCAACTTCGCGGAGATCGGTCTGACCGAGGTCGCGATCATCGTCGGCTACAAGAAGGAGGCGGTCTACGACCGCAAGGCGGCGCTCGAGGAGAAGTACGGCCTCAAGCTCACGCTGATCGACAACGACAAGGCCGAGGAGTGGAACAACGCCTACTCCCTCTGGTGCGGTCGTGACGCGATCAAGCACACGGTGATCCTCGCCAACGGCGACACCGTGCACCCCGTCTCCGTCGAGAAGACGCTGCTCGCCGCCCGCGGCGACGGCAAGAAGATCATCCTCGCCCTCGACACGGTGAAGAACCTCGCCGACGAGGAGATGAAGGTCATCGTGGACCCCGAGAAGGGCGTCCAGAAGATCACCAAGCTGATGGACCCGGCGACCGCCACCGGTGAGTACATCGGTGTCACGCTCATCGAGGGCGACGCGGCCGACCAGCTGGCCGACGCCCTGAAGACCACCTTCGAGCGCGACCCCGACCTCTACTACGAGGACGGCTACCAGGAGCTCGTCAACCGAGGCTTCAAGATCGACGTGGAGCCGATCGGCGACGTCAAGTGGGTCGAGATCGACAACCACGACGACCTCGCCAAGGGCCGGGAGATCGCGTGCCAGTACTGACGAGGCTCATCCCCTCGCCGGTCGTCGTGGACATCCGGCCGGGGGCGCTCAACGACCTGGCCGGTGTCCTCGCGGACCAGCGGATCTGCTCGTCAACCGGCAAGCTCGCCATCGCCATCAGTGGCGGCTCCGGCGCGGTGCTCCGTCAGCGGCTCGAACCGTCGCTGCCCAGCGCCGAGTGGTTCGAGGTGGGCGGCGGCACGCTCGATGACGCCATCAAGCTCGCCGACGCCATCAAGAAGGGCCGCTACGACGCGGTCGTCGGCCTCGGCGGCGGCAAGATCATCGACTGCGCCAAGTTCGCCGCCGCGCGCGTCGGCCTGCCGCTGGTCGCCGTCGCGACGAACCTGTCGCACGACGGTCTGTGCTCGCCGGTCGCCACGCTCGACAACGACGCGGGCCGCGGCTCGTACGGAGTGCCGAACCCCATCGCGGTCGTCATCGACCTCGATGTGATCCGTGAGGCCCCCGTGCGTTTCGTGCGCTCCGGCATCGGCGACGCCCTGTCCAACATCTCCGCGATCGCGGACTGGGAGCTGGCCGCACGCGAGCGCGGCGAGGACATCGACGGGCTCGCGGCCGCCATGGCGCGCCAGGCCGGCGAGGCCGTCCTGCGTCACCCGGGCGGTGTCGGCGACGACGCCTTCCTGCAGGTACTCGCCGAGGGTCTGGTCCTCACCGGCATCGCGATGTCCGTGTCGGGCGACTCCCGCCCGGCGTCCGGCGCCTGCCACGAGATCAACCATGCCTTCGACCTCCTCTTCCCCAAGCGCGCTGCCAGCCACGGCGAGCAGTGCGGCCTGGGAGCGGCCTTCGCGATGTTCCTGCGCGGAGCACGCGAGGAGTCGCTGTACATGGTGGAGGTGCTGCGCAGGCACGGCCTTCCCGTGACGCCGGAGGAGATCGGCTTCACCGTGGACGAGTTCGTCCAGGTCGTGGAGTACGCCCCGCAGACGCGCCCCGGGCGCTACACGATCCTCGAGCACCTCAATCTGAATTCCGACCAGATCAAGGACGCATACGCCGACTATGCCAAGGCCATCGGTAGCTGAACTCCGCCCCGTCGTTCACCCCGCAGGGGTGAAGGACCGGCGCAGCGGTGAGCACTGGGCGGGACGCCTGTACATGCGAGAGATCTCGCTGCGCTGCGACCGCTACCTGGTGAACACCAGGATCACGCCCAACCAGCTCACGTACCTGATGACCGTGGCCGGCGCCCTCGCCGCCCCGGCCCTCCTGGTGCCGGGGATCACGGGCGCCGTACTCGGCGTGATCATGGTCCAGCTGTATCTCCTGCTGGACTGCGTCGACGGCGAGATCGCCCGCTGGCGCAAGCAGTACTCCATGGCCGGGGTCTACCTGGACCGTGTCGCCGCCTACCTGTGCGACGCCGCGGTCCTCGTCGGCTTCGGCCTGCGCGCCGCCGACCTGTGGGGCTCGGGCCGTATCGACTGGCTCTGGGCCTTCCTCGGCACGCTCGCCGCGCTCGGCGCCATCCTGATCAAGGCGGAGACCGACCTCGTCGGCGTCGCCCGTCACCAGCAGGGCCTCGCGCCGGTCAAGGAGTCGGCCTCCGAGCCGCGCTCGTCCGGCATGGCCCTGGCCCGCAAGGCCGCCGGAGCCCTGAAGTTCCACCGGCTCGTGCTCGGCATCGAGGCGTCCCTGCTCATCCTGGTCCTCGCGATCGTGGACTCGGTCCGCGGCGACCTGCTCTTCTCGCGTATCGGTGTCGCCGTCCTCGCCGGCATCGCCATGCTGCAGACCCTGCTGCACCTCGTGTCCATCCTCGCCTCCAGCAGGCTGAAGTGAGTACGGCGGCAGGCAGTCGACCCCTGAAGGTCGGCGCGGTCATCATCACCATGGGCAACCGGCCGCAGGAGCTGCGCGCCCTTCTCGACTCGGTCGCCAAGCAGGACGGCGACCCGGTCGAGGTGGTGGTCGTCGGCAACGGCGCCCCCGTGCCCGACGTCCCCGAAGGCGTACGCACCGTCGAGCTGCCGGAGAACCTCGGCATCCCGGGCGGTCGCAACGTCGGTATCGAGGCCTTCGGCCCCGGCGGCACCGACGTAGACGTACTCCTCTTCCTCGACGACGACGGCCTCCTGGCCAACACGGACACGGCCCAGCTGTGCCGCGAGGCCTTCGAGGCCGACCCCAAGCTCGGCATCATCAGCTTCCGGATCGCCGACCCGGACACGGGGGAGACCCAGCGCCGCCACGTCCCGCGGCTGCGCGCGGCCGACCCGATGCGCTCATCCCGCGTGACGACCTTCCTCGGCGGCGCCAACGCCGTCCGTACGCAGGTCATGGCCGAGGTCGGCGGACTGCCCGACGAGTTCTTCTACGCCCACGAGGAGACCGACCTCGCCTGGCGTGCGCTGAACGCGGGCTGGATGATCGACTACCGCGCCGACATGGTGCTCTTCCACCCGACGACCGCCCCCTCGCGGCACGCGGTCTACCACCGGATGGTCGCCCGCAACCGGGTCTGGCTCGCCCGCCGGAATCTGCCCGTGCTCCTGGTCCCGGTCTACCTTGGTGTGTGGATGCTCCTGACCCTGGCCAGGCGGCCCTCGGGCCCGGCGCTCAAGGCCTGGTTCGGCGGGTTCAAGGAGGGCTGGACGACGCCCTGCGGACCTCGCAAGCCGATGAGGTGGCGTACGGTGTGGCGCCTGACCCGACTGGGCCGACCTCCTGTCATCTGACAAGCTCGGGTCTGAGAACATCTGGGCCATACCCCGGTCCCTGGCCCATGCCTACGCCCGACCGGCTGCGCATCTGAAGACGAAAGTTTCCACTCGTGAGTGAGACAACGCATGACGGCGGAGTCGCATTGACCGCGCCTCCGTCGCCCGATGACGGGCTCTCCCGGACCGAGCTCGCCGCCAAGTACGGTCTGACCGTCAGCGGCGCACGGCCCGGACTTTTCGAGTACGTCCACCAGCTCTGGGGACGGCGCCACTTCATCCTCGCCTTCTCACAGGCGAAGCTGACCGCCCAGTACAGCCAGGCCAAGCTCGGCCAGCTGTGGCAGGTGGCGACGCCGCTCCTCAACGCGCTCGTCTACTTCCTCATCTTCGGTCTGATCCTGGGCGCCGACCGGGGCATGCCCCGTGAGGTCTATGTCCCGTTCCTGGTCACGGGCGTCTTCGTCTTCACCTTCACGCAGTCCTCGGTGATGGCGGGTGTCCGGGCCATCGCGGGCAACCTCGGCCTGGTCCGCGCGCTGCACTTCCCGCGGGCCTCGCTGCCGATCTCGTTCTCGCTGCAGCAGCTCCAGCAGCTGCTCTTCTCGATGATCGTGCTGTTCATCATCATGATCGGCTTCGGCAGCTACCCCAAGCTTTCGTGGCTGCTGATCCTCCCGGTCCTGGCCCTGCAGTTCCTGTTCAACACCGGCCTCGCGATGATCATGGCAAGGCTCGGCAGCAAGACCCCCGACCTCGCGCAGCTGATGCCGTTCGTGATGCGTACGTGGATGTACGCGTCCGGCGTGATGTTCTCGATCCCGGTGATGCTCGAGGGCAGGCCCGCGTGGATCGCCGACATCCTGCAGTGGAACCCGGCGGCCATCTACATGGACCTGATGCGCTTCGCGCTGATCGACGGCTACGGCTCGGAGAACCTGCCGCCGCACGTCTGGGCGGTCGCGGCGGGCTGGGCCGTGCTGGTCGCCGTCGGCGGCTTCGTGTATTTCTGGAAGGCTGAGGAGCGATACGGCCGTGGCTGACGACACCAACGTCGACAAGACGCACATCCCCACCGTCATCGCCGACGAGCTGCACATCGTCTACCGCGTGAACGGCGCGAAGACGGGCAAGGGCAGCGCCACCTCCGCGCTGAGCCGCATCATCAGGCGCGGCGAGGAGCGGGGCGTACGCAAGGTGCACGCCGTGCGCGGCGTCAGCTTCACCTCCTACCGCGGCGAGGCCATCGGCCTGATCGGCTCGAACGGCTCCGGCAAGTCGACCCTGCTCCGTGCCATCGCGGGCCTGCTGCCCGCCGAGAAGGGCAAGGTCTTTACCGATGGCCAGCCCTCGCTGCTCGGCGTCAATGCGGCCCTGATGAACGACCTGACGGGCGAGCGCAACGTCATACTCGGCGGGCTCGCGATGGGCATGACGCGCGAGCAGATCAGGGAGCGCTACCAGGACATCGTCGACTTCTCGGGCATCAACGAGAAGGGCGACTTCATCACCCTGCCGATGCGCACCTACTCGTCGGGCATGGCGGCCCGCCTGCGGTTCTCCATCGCGGCCGCCAAGGACCACGACGTACTGATGATCGACGAGGCGCTTGCGACGGGTGACCGGAAGTTCCAGAAGCGCTCCGAGGCCCGCATCCGCGAGCTCCGCAAGGAGGCCGGCACGGTCTTCCTCGTCAGCCACAACAACAAGTCCATCCGTGACACCTGCGACCGCGTGCTGTGGCTCGAACGCGGTGAGCTGCGCATGGACGGGCCGACCGACGAGGTCATCAAGGAGTACGAGAAGTTCACGGGCAAGTAGCACGCCCCGTACGCCCGAATGAGCCAGGGCCCCACCGGAGTCAACCCGGTGGGGCCCTGTCGCGTCATGAGTCTTCGACTGCCCCGATGGTTGCCTCAAGTCCCTCTGGCCCAGGGAAGTTTGACGCCAATCGGTGTGTTGTTGTGATGCGCGGAACACCCCGACGATGCAGGCTGCGTTGTACAACGTAAGCTGTAACGGTGCTGATTCGCGGCAAGTGGGGCGATATCGCGCGGCGCCCCGGCTCATGGCACGGTCCGCCTCGCGGAGGGCCGGGCGGCGTGTCCGAAATGGGATGTATTGGGTCGGCAGTGTAGAACGGGAGATGTGACGGCAATGGCTACGGATGATCTCCAGCTGCGCGACGCATCCGCCGTCCTCGCGAAGGCCGCGGACGAGAACTTCCCGGTGGCGCCCTTCTTCCTGCCCCGCGCCTGGCGCGACGACCTCATGGCCGTGTACGGCTTCGCCCGCCTCGTCGACGACATCGGCGACGGCGACCTGGCCCCCGGCGGCGCCGACGCCCGCCACCTCGGTGTGGACCCCGCGGCTGCCCATGACCGGCTCGCCCTCCTGGACGCCTTCGAGGCCGACCTGCACCGGGTCTTCGACGCCACACCGCGGCACCCCCTGATGCGTGCGCTCCAGCCCACCGTCCGCCGCTGCGGCCTCACGCCCGAGCCCTTTCTCGGCCTGATCGCGGCCAACCGCCAGGACCAGCTCGTCGCGCGCTACGAGACGTACGACGACCTCCTGGCCTACTGCGAGCTGTCCGCGAACCCCGTGGGCCGCCTCGTTCTCGGCATCACCGGCACGGCGACCCCGGAGCGCATCCGCCGCTCGGACGCGGTGTGCACCGCCCTCCAGATCGTCGAGCACCTGCAGGACGTCGCCGAGGACCTGGGACAGGGCCGCATCTACCTGCCCGCCGATGACATGAAGCGATTTCATGTCCAGGAGCGGGATCTGGCCGCACCGACAGCAGGCGCGTCGGTGCGCGCACTGGTTGCATATGAAGCAGAACGCGCCCGCTGCCTCCTGAATGAAGGCACCCCCCTGGTGGGTAGCGTCCACGGCAGGCTGAAGGTGCTGCTTGCAGGTTTTGTGGCTGGGGGGAGGGCGGCGGTCCATGCGATCGCCGCCGCCGGATACGACGTACTTCCTGGACCGCCGAAGCCCACCAAGGCGCGTTTGCTGCGCGAGGTGGGGGCGGTTCTGCGAGGAGAGGGGTGAGCCGGACCGTGGAGTCAGGCCCGAACGTGTCCGCGCCGGTACTCGCCGCATACAGCTATTGCGAGGCCGTGACCGGGCAGCAGGCACGCAATTTCGCGTACGGCATCAGGCTGCTTCCGCTGCCCAAGCGCCGCGCGATGTCGGCGCTCTACGCCCTCTCGCGGCGCGTGGACGACATCGGCGACGGCGCGCTCGCGCCGGACATCAAGGCCGAGCGCCTCGACGAGACCCGGGCCCTGCTGGCCCGGATCCGCGAGGGCGAGGTGGACGAGGACGACACCGACCCCGTGGCGGTGGCGCTCGCGCATGCCGCGACGCACTTCCCCATCCCGCTCGGCGGGCTCGACGAGCTGATCGACGGTGTCCTGATGGACGTCCGCGGTGAGACGTACGAGACGTGGGAGGACCTCAAGGTCTACTGCCGGTGCGTGGCGGGGGCCATCGGGCGGCTCTCGCTGGGCGTGTTCGGTACGGAGCGGGGGGCGCTGAACGCCGAGCGCGCGCCGGAGTATGCCGACACGCTCGGTCTCGCGCTCCAACTCACCAACATCCTCCGCGACGTTCGCGAGGACGCCGAGGGCGGGCGCACCTATCTGCCCGCCGACGACCTCGCCAAGTTCGGCTGCTCCGCCGGGTTCTCCGGCTCGCAGCCGCCCGCCGGTTCCGACTTCGCCGGGCTCGTGCACTTCGAGGTGCGCAGGGCGCGGGCGCTGTTCGCCGAGGGATACCGACTGCTTCCCATGCTCGACCGGCGCAGCGGCGCCTGCGTCGCCGCCATGGCGGGCATCTACCGGCGGCTTCTCGACCGCATCGAGCGGGATCCGGAGGCGGTCCTGCGCGGTCGTGTCTCGCTGCCGGGCCGCGAAAAGGCGTACGTCGCCGTGCGCGGCCTCTCCGGTCTCGACGCACGCACCATCTCCCGACAGACCGTCAGGAGGCGTACTTGATGGGCATCCACGGCGAATGCGCTGAACGTAGGGCGACCTCCTGCAACCGGTGGGCAACCCTCCGCTGCGCCCCGGCGTCCCAGACTGCAACGGTCGAGGGGGAAAGCGCATGAGAGACGACGACACGCGACCGGCTGAGGAGGCCGAAGGCAACGCGGGACGAGGGAGCGCCGTGGTGGTCGGCGGAGGTCTCGCAGGCATCACCGCGGCGCTGTCCCTCGCCGACGCGGGGCTGCGCGTGACGCTGCTCGAAGGGCGGCCGCGCCTCGGCGGGCTCGCCTTCTCCTTCAAGCGCGGCGAGCTGACCGTCGACAACGGCCAGCACGTCTATCTGCGCTGCTGCACCGCCTACCGCTGGTTCCTCGACCGCGTCGACGGCGCGGCCCTCGCACCCCTGCAGGAACGTCTCGACGTGCCGGTCCTCGACGCCGACCGGAACCGGCTCGGGCGCCTTCGCCGCACCGCGCTGCCCGTGCCGCTGCACCTGGCGGCGAGCCTCGCCACGTATCCGCATCTGTCGCTCGCGGAGCGCGCCAACGTGGGACGCGCCGCGCTCGCCCTCAAGGGACTGGACCCGGCCGATCCGAAGCTGGACGGCCAGGACTTCGGCAGCTGGCTGGCCGCACACGGTCAGTCGGCGCGCGCGATCGAGGCCCTGTGGGACCTGGTCGGCGTGGCCACGCTGAACGCCGTCGCGGGGGACTCCTCGCTGGGGCTCGCCGCGATGGTCTTCAAGACCGGGCTGCTCTCGGAACCGGGCGCCGCCGACATCGGCTGGGCGCGCGTGCCCCTCGGTGATGTCCATGACACGCTGGCCCGCAAGGCGCTCGACTCCGCGGGCGTGCGAACCGAGCTGAGGACACGCGTCACCTCCATCTCCCGTACGGGGAACGGGGGTTGGAAGGTCGAAGTTCCCGGCGAGGCCATCGAGGCGGACACCGTCGTGCTCGCCGTGCCGCAGCACGAGACCCACGACCTGCTCCCGGACGGTGTCCTGGACGAGCCCGACCGGCTCCTCGACATCGACACCGCGCCGATCCTCAACATCCACGTCGTGTACGACCGCAAGGTGCTCAAGCGGCCCTTCTTCGCTGCCATCGGCTCGCCGGTGCAATGGGTCTTCGACCGGACCGACGCCTCCGGGCTCACCGAGGGCCAGTACCTCGCCCTGTCCCAGTCCGCCGCCCAGGGCGAGATCGACGCGCCCGTCGCCGCGCTGCGCGAGCGCTACCTGCCGGAGCTCGAGCGGCTGCTGCCCGCCGCGCACGGCGCCGAGGTGCGGGACTTCTTCGTGACGCGGGAGCGCACGGCGACGTTCGCGCCGACTCCCGGTGTGGGCCGGCTGCGGCCCGGTGCTCGCACCAAGGCCCCCGGCCTGTACCTGGCCGGGGCGTGGACCGCCACCGGGTGGCCCGCGACCATGGAGAGCGCCGTCCGCAGCGGCATCAGTGCCGCCGACGCGGCTCTCCGTGCACTGGACCGCCCCCGTGACCACCTCTTCGACGTCGAGGAGGCCGCGTGAAGCTCGACCTTCTGGGGTCAGGTCCCCAGAAATCCAGCACCGGAACAAGAGGAGAGACTGTGCCGACTGTGCCCTCGGCCGAATCGGCTGCCGACACGGTGGACGTGACCTCACTGCTCGAGCGCGGAAGGACGCTGGCCACCCCGGTGCTGCGGTCCGCCGTGGACCGCCTCGCGCCGCCCATGGACACCGTAGCCGCCTACCACTTCGGCTGGATCGACGCCGAGGGCAACCCGTCGGACGGCGACGGCGGCAAGGCCGTCCGCCCCGCGCTCGCCCTGCTCTCCGCCGAGGCGGCCGGCGCCGCGCCGGAGGTCGGCGTACCCGGAGCAGTCGCCGTCGAACTGGTGCACAACTTCTCGTTGCTGCACGACGATCTGATGGACGGCGACGAGCAGCGCCGACACCGCGACACGGTGTGGAAGGTGCACGGTCCGGCCCAGGCCATCCTCGTCGGCGACGCCCTCTTCGCGCTCGCCAACGAGATCCTCCTGGAGATCGGCACCGTCGAGGCGGGCCGCGCCACGCGCCGCCTGACCACCGCGACCCGCGCCCTGATCGACGGCCAGGCACAGGACATCTCCTACGAGCACCGCGAGCGGGTCACCGTCGAGGAGTGCCTGGAGATGGAGGGCAACAAGACCGGCGCCCTGCTCGCCTGCGCGGTCTCCATCGGCGCGGTACTCGGCGGCGCCGACGACCGCACCGCCGACACCCTGGAGAAGTACGGCTACCACCTCGGCCTCGCCTTCCAGGCCGTGGACGATCTGCTCGGCATCTGGGGCGACCCGGAGGCCACCGGAAAGCAGACCTGGAGCGACCTTCGCCAGCGCAAGAAGTCACTGCCCGTCGTGGCCGCGCTCGCCGCGGGCGGACCCGCGTCCGAGCAGCTCGGCGAGCTGCTCGCGGCCGACGCCAAGAGCAACGACTTCGACAGCTTCTCCGAGGAGGAGTTCGCCGCACGCGCCGCCCTGATCGAGCAGGCGGGCGGCCGGGAGTGGACCGCCGAGGAGGCCCGGCGCCAGCACACCATCGCCATCGAGGCGCTTGACACCATCCAGATGCCGGACCGGGTGCGGGCGCAGCTCGTCGCGCTCGCCGACTTCGTCGTCGTACGAAAGAGATGATCACTATCGATCAGATATGACTCGCAGTCGCCGGCCGGCGCCCAGCGCGTCGGCCGACGGCGGACCCACAGCAGAGAAGACGACTGCACGAAGGGGAAGCCATGACAGCGACGACCGACGGAAGCACCGGAGCGGTGACGCCCCGCGCGGCCTCGGCCAGCCAGCCACTCGACCGGGCCACCGCGACGGCAGGGTCACTTGACGCCGCCGCGCGCGCCATACAACGCTCCACCGATTTCCTGCTCGCGCAGCAGGACGCCCAGGGCTGGTGGAAGGGCGACCTCGACACGAACGTGACGATGGACGCCGAAGACCTGCTGCTCCGTCAGTTTCTGGGGATCCGGGACGAGAAGACCACGCACGCCGCCGCGCTCTTCATCCGCGGCGAGCAGCGCGAGGACGGAACCTGGGCGACCTTCCACGGCGGCCCGGGCGAACTCTCCACCACCATCGAGGCGTACGTCGCGCTGCGTCTCGCGGGCGACGCACCGGACGACCCGCACATGGCGAAGGCCTCCGCATGGATCCGCGACCAGGGCGGCATCGCCGCGAGCCGCGTCTTCACCCGCATCTGGCTCGCCCTGTTCGGCTGGTGGAAGTGGGACGACCTCCCCGAACTCCCGCCGGAACTCATCTACTTCCCCAAGTGGCTGCCCCTCAACATCTACGACTTCGGGTGCTGGGCCCGGCAGACGATCGTGCCGCTCACGGTCGTCTCCGCCAAGCGCCCCGTCCGGCCCGCGCCCTTCCCCCTTGACGAGCTGCACATCGACGCGCGCCTGCCGAACCCGAGCAAGCCCGTTGCCCCGCTGGGCAGTTGGGACGGCGTCTTCCAGCGGCTCGACAAGGCGCTGCACCTCTACCACAAGGTCGCCCCGCGCAAGGTGCGCAAGGCCGCGATGAACAGTGCCGCTCGCTGGATCATCGAACGCCAGGAGAACGACGGCTGCTGGGGCGGCATCCAGCCGCCCGCCGTCTACTCCGTGATCGCGCTGCATCTGCTCGGCTATGACCTGGAGCACCCGGTGCTCAAGGCGGGCCTCGCGTCGCTCGACCGGTTCGCGGTCTGGCGCGAGGACGGCGCCCGGATGATCGAGGCGTGTCAGTCGCCGGTCTGGGACACCTGCCTTGCGACCATCGCGCTCGCCGACGCGGGAGTGCCCGCCGACCATCCGCAGCTGGTCAAGGCGGCCGACTGGATGCTGGGCGAGGAGATCGTGCGGCCCGGCGACTGGTCCGTACGCAGGCCCCATCTCGCCCCCGGTGGCTGGGCGTTCGAGTTCCACAACGACAACTACCCGGACATCGACGACACTGCCGAGGTCGTCCTGGCCCTGCGCCGCGTCGACCACCCGGACCGCCCCCGCCTGGAGAACGCGATCGCCCGCGGCGTGCGCTGGAACCTGGGCATGCAGTCCAAGAACGGCGCCTGGGCAGCCTTCGACGCCGACAACACGAGCCCGTTCCCCAACCGGCTGCCGTTCTGCGACTTCGGCGAGGTCATCGACCCGCCGTCGGCCGACGTCACCGGGCACGTCGTCGAGATGCTCGCCATCGAGGGCAAGGCGCACGACCCGCGCACCCGACGCGGCATCGAGTGGCTGCTCGCCGAACAGGAGCCGGACGGCTCGTGGTTCGGCCGCTGGGGCGTCAACTACGTATACGGGACAGGGTCCGTGGTGCCCGCGCTCACCGCGGCAGGCCTGCCGGGCTCGCACCCCGCGCTGCGCCGCGCCGTCGACTGGCTCGAGTCGGTGCAGAACGACGACGGAGGCTGGGGCGAGGACCTGCGCTCCTACCGCTACGAGGAGTGGCGGGGCCATGGCGCCTCCACCGCGTCGCAGACCGCCTGGGCGCTGCTCGCGCTGCTCGCGGCCGGCGAGCGGGACTCCAAGGCAGTGGAGCGGGGCATCGTCCGGCTCGCAGAGACGCAGCGGGAGGACGGCTCCTGGGACGAGCCGTACTTCACCGGCACCGGCTTCCCCTGGGACTTCTCCATCAACTACCACCTCTACCGGCAGGTGTTCCCGCTCACCGCGCTCGGCCGGTACGTCAACGGGGAGCCGTTCGCGGGCCTCTCCGCCAAGGGGGGTTGATGGACCGGACCCCGGCCGCGGAGGGCCCCGCACCGCTGCTGATCGCCTGTGCACTCGGCATCGAGCACCTCGCCCTGCGCACGGGACCGGGAGGAGGCTCACACGGGCGGGTCACCATGCTCCGTACGGGGATGGGCCCCAAGAACGCCGAGCGCGCCGTCACCGGCGCCCTCGGCAAGGAGCCGCTGCGCCACGCCGCCGTCGTGGCCACCGGCTTCTGTGCCGGGCTCGCTCCCGGCATGCACCCCGGCGACCTGGTGGTCGCCGGGCAGACCCGCGACGCACACGGCCACACGCCCTGCGTCGGCACCGAACTGCTGGTCAAGGAGCTGGTGCGGGCCATGCCCGGACGCACCGTGCACACCGGCCCGCTCACCGGATCCGACCATGTCGTCCGCGGACACGAACGCGCCGACCTGCTCGCCACGGGCGCGATCGCGGTGGACATGGAGTCCGCCGCGACGCTGCGCAGCGCGATGCGGGCGGGAGCCCGGCCGGTTGCCGCCGTCCGGGTGGTCGTGGACGCCCCACAGCACGAACTCGTCCGCATCGGCACGGTGCGCGGTGGAATATCGGCTTTCCGTGTTCTTCGTGCCGTGCTTCCTGCATTTTTCGAATGGCACCGTTCTTCTTTGCTCCCTCGGAGGTGAGCCAGATGGCCATGCCGCTGCGCCAGACCATCAAGGTCGCGACGTATCTCTTTGAACAGAAGCTCCGTAAGCGTGAGAAGTTTCCGCTGATCGTCGAGTTGGAGCCGCTCTTCGCGTGCAATCTCGCGTGCGAGGGATGCGGGAAGATCCAGCACCCGGCCGGAGTGCTCAAGCAGCGCATGCCGGTGGCCCAGGCCGTGGGCGCCGTGCTCGAATCCGGTGCGCCGATGGTGTCCATCGCCGGTGGCGAACCGCTGATGCACCCTCACATCGACGAGATCGTGCGCCAGTTGGTGGCGAAGAAGAAGTACGTCTTCCTCTGCACCAACGCCATGCTGCTGCGCAAGAAGCTGGAGAAGTTCACGCCTTCCCCGTACTTCGCGTTCGCCGTGCACATCGACGGAATGCGGGAGCGGCACGACGAATCCGTCGCGAAGGAGGGCGTGTTCGACGAGGCGGTGGCGGCCATCAAGGAAGCCAAGAAGCAGGGCTTCCGGGTCACCACCAACTCGACCTTCTTCAGCAACGACACCCCGCAGAACATCATCGAGGTCCTCAACTACCTCAATGACGAGCTGCAGGTCGACGAGATGATGCTGTCGCCCGCCTACGCCTACGAGAAGGCGCCGGACCAGGAACACTTCCTGGGCGTCGAGCAGACCCGCGAACTCTTCAAGAAGGCCTTCGCGGGCGGCAACAGGCGGCGCTGGCGCCTGAACCACTCGCCGCTGTTCCTCGACTTCCTCGAGGGCAAGGCGGACTTCCCGTGCACCGCGTGGGCGATCCCGAACTACTCGCTCTTCGGCTGGCAGCGCCCCTGCTACCTGATGAGCGACGGGTACGTGCCGACGTACAAGGAACTCATCGAGGAGACCGACTGGAGCAAGTACGGCCGCGGCAAGGACCCGCGGTGCGCCAACTGCATGGCGCACTGCGGCTACGAGCCGACCGCCGTCCTGGCCACCATGGGCTCCCTGAAGGAGTCCATCCGCGCCGCCCGCGAGACGGTCTCCGGAAACCGCGGGTGACGTCATGACCCCTGGAACGCCTGTCGCACTGGGCCTTCCTGAGCTGCCGGTCCGGCCGATCTCGGAGCGTCGCGTCTCGCGGCGCATCGAGGTCGGGCCGGTGGCCGTGGGGGGTGGCGCGCCGGTGTCGGTGCAGTCGATGACGACGACGCGTACGTCCGACATCGGGGCGACGCTGCAGCAGATCGCCGAACTCACGGCGTCCGGCTGCCAGATCGTGCGGGTGGCGTGCCCGACGCAGGACGACGCGGACGCGCTGGCCACGATCGCGCGCAAGTCGCAGATCCCGGTGATCGCCGACATTCACTTCCAGCCGAAGTACGTCTTCGCGGCGATCGACGCCGGGTGTGCGGCGGTGCGGGTGAATCCCGGCAACATCAAGCAGTTCGACGACAAGGTGGGCGAGATCGCGCGGGCCGCGAACGACGCCGGTACGCCGATCCGGATCGGCGTCAACGCGGGTTCCCTGGACGCGCGCCTTCTCAAGAAGTACGGGAAGGCGACCCCGGAGGCGCTCGTCGAGTCGGCGCTCTGGGAGGCGTCGCTCTTCGAGGAGCACGGCTTCCGGGACATCAAGATCTCGGTGAAGCACAACGACCCGGTGGTCATGGTCAACGCCTACCGGCAACTGGCCGCCCAGTGCGACTATCCGCTGCACCTCGGCGTGACGGAGGCGGGCCCTGCCTTCCAGGGCACGATCAAGTCGGCGGTCGCCTTCGGCGCGCTGCTGAGCGAGGGCATCGGCGACACCATCCGGGTCTCGCTCTCCGCGCCGCCCGCCGAGGAGGTCAAGGTCGGCATCCAGATCCTGGAGTCGCTGAACCTCAAGCAGCGCCGCCTGGAGATCGTCTCCTGCCCGTCCTGCGGGCGGGCCCAGGTGGACGTGTACAAGCTGGCCGACGAGGTGACCGCGGGCCTGGACGGCATGGAAGTGCCGCTGCGCGTCGCGGTCATGGGGTGTGTCGTGAACGGTCCTGGGGAGGCCCGTGAGGCGGATCTCGGCGTCGCGTCCGGCAATGGCAAGGGGCAGATCTTCGTCAAGGGCGAGGTCATCAAGACCGTCCCGGAGTCGAAGATCGTGGAGACCCTCATCGAGGAGGCGATGAAGATCGCCGCGCAGATGGAGGACGAGGGCGTCACCTCAGGGGTGCCCGACGTCACCGTGAGCTGAGAAGAACCGAAGAACCAGAGAGGGGGCCCGAGCATGACCATTCTGGAAACCATTCGGGGGCCGCGCGATCTGAAGGCGCTGACCGAGTCCGAGCTCGACGAACTGGCCGAGGAGGTCCGGGAGTTCCTGGTGCACGCGGTCGCCAGGACCGGAGGTCACCTCGGGCCCAATCTGGGGGTGGTGGAACTCTCCATCGCACTCCACCGGGTCTTCGAGTCGCCGCTCGACCGCATCGTGTGGGACACCGGCCACCAGAGCTACGTACACAAACTCCTGACCGGCAGGCAGGACTTCTCCAAGCTGCGCGGCAAGGGCGGCCTGTCGGGCTACCCCTCGCGCGCGGAGTCCGAGCACGACATCGTCGAGAACAGCCACGCCTCGACCGCGCTCGGCTGGGCCGACGGCCTCGCCAAGGCGCGCGAGGTCCTGGGGGAGCGGGGCCATGTCGTCGCCGTCATCGGGGACGGAGCGCTCACCGGTGGCATGGCGTGGGAGGCGCTCAACAACATCGCGGCCGCGAAGGACCGGCCGTTGATCATCGTCGTCAATGACAACGAGCGTTCGTACGCCCCCACCATCGGCGGCCTCGCCAACCACCTCGCCACGCTCCGTACCACCGACAGCTACGAACGGGTCCTGGCCTGGGGCAAGGACATACTCCAGCGCACACCCGTCGTCGGACACACGCTGTACGAGTCGCTGCACGGCGCCAAGAAGGGGTTCAAGGACGCCTTCGCGCCGCAGGGCATGTTCGAGGACCTGGGGCTCAAGTACGTCGGGCCGATCGACGGGCACGACACCGGCGCCGTCGAGTCGGCGCTGCGACGCGCGAAACGCTTCCACGGCCCCGTCCTCATCCACTGCCTCACCGAGAAGGGGCGCGGCTACGAGCCCGCGCTCGCCGACGAGGCCGACCGCTTTCATACGGTCGGCGTGATGGACCCGCTGACCTGCGAGCCCCTCGCACCCTCCAACGGGCCTTCCTGGACCTCGGTGTTCGGCGACGAGATCGTACGCATCGGGGCCGAGCGGGACGACGTGGTCGCGATCACCGCGGCCATGCTGGGCCCGGTCGGCCTGACCAAGTTCGCCCAGGCCTACCCCGACCGGGTGTGGGACGTCGGGATCGCGGAACAGCACGCCACGGTGTCGGCGGCCGGCCTCGCGACCGGGGGCCTGCACCCCGTCGTCGCCGTCTACGCCACCTTCCTCAACCGGGCCTTCGACCAGCTCCTGATGGATGTCGCGCTGCACGAGTGCGGGGTCACCTTCGTGCTCGACCGGGCCGGGGTCACGGGTGTCGACGGAGCCTCGCACAACGGCATGTGGGACATGTCGATCCTCCAGGTCGTGCCGGGCCTGCGGATCGCCGCGCCACGCGACGCGGACCAACTGCGCGCGCAGCTGCGGGAAGCGGTGGCCGTGGACGACGCGCCGACGCTGCTTCGCTTCCCCAAGGAATCGGTGGGTCCATCGATCCCGGCGGTGAACCGGGTCGGCGGCATGGACGTGCTGTGCGACGACCCGGACCCCGAGGTGCTATTGGTGGCGGTCGGCGTGATGGCGCCCGTCTGTCTGCGGGCCGCGGAGCTGCTGCGGGAGCGGGGCCTCGGCTGCACCGTGGTCGACCCGCGCTGGGTCAAGCCGGTCGACGCCGAACTGCCCGCACTCGCCGCACGGCACCGTGTCGTGGGGGTCGTCGAGGACAACAGCCGGGCTGCGGGAGTCGGCGCCGCCGTCGCCCTCGCGCTCGGCGAGGCCGAAGTCGACGTACCCGTAAGGCGGTTCGGCATCCCCGAGCAGTTCCTCGCGCACGCCAAGCGCGCCGAGGTGCTCGCCGACATAGGGCTCACGCCGGTCGAGATCGCGGGGCGCATCAGCGCCACGCTGGCAGCCAAGGAGCACGGAGCATGACCAAGGAGTTCGACCTCGGCAGACTCCTCGCCGAGCGGGGCGCCGAGCGCTACGAACTGCACGCGCGGCACCTGAACCATCAGCTGCCGCGCATGCTGCAGACCATCGGCTTCGACAAGGTCTACGAACGGGCCGAGGGCGCGTACTTCTGGGACGCGGACGGCAACGACTACCTCGACATGCTCGCGGGCTTCGGAGTGATGGGCCTCGGCCGCCACCACCCCGTCGTGCGCAAGGCGCTGCACGACGTCCTGGACGCCTCGCTCGCCGACCTGACGCGCTTCGACTGCCAGCCGCTGCCCGGCCTCCTCGCCGAGAAGCTGCTGACCCACAGCCCGCACCTGGACCGGGTGTTCTTCGGCAACAGCGGCACGGAGGCCGTCGAGACAGCGCTGAAGTTCGCGCGGTACGCGACGGGCAGGCCGAGGGTGCTGTACTGCACGCACGCCTTCCACGGCCTGACCACCGGCTCACTCTCGGTCAACGGCGAGTCCGGCTTCCGGGACGGGTTCGCGCCGCTGCTCCCCGACACGGCCGTCCCGCTGGGCGATCTGGACGCCCTGCGCGAGGAGCTGAAGAAGGGCGACGTGGCCGGGCTCATCCTCGAACCCATCCAGGGCAAGGGCGTGCACGAGACTCCGCCCGGCTATCTGCGCGCCGCCCAGGAGCTGCTGCGTCAGCACAAGGCGCTGCTCATCGCCGACGAGGTGCAGACGGGCCTGGGCAGGACCGGCGACTTCTACGCCTACCAGCACGAGGAAGGCGTCGAGCCGGACCTGGTGTGCGTCGCCAAGGCGCTGTCCGGCGGCTATGTGCCGGTGGGCGCGACCCTCGGCAAGGACTGGATCTTCAAGAAGGTCTTCTCGTCCATGGACCGGGTGCTCGTGCACTCGGCGAGCTTCGGGTCCAACGCGCAGGCCATGGCGGCCGGGCTCGCGGTCCTGTCCGTCATGGACGACGAGAAGATCGTCGAGAACGCGCGCGTGACGGGTGGGCTCCTCGCAGCGCGGCTCGGCGCGCTCGTCGACCGCTATGAGCTGCTGAGCGAGGTACGCGGCCGGGGCCTGATGATCGGCATCGAGTTCGGCCGGCCCAAGTCGCTGAAGCTGCGCAGCCGTTGGACGATGCTGCAGGCGGCGCGCAAGGGACTCTTCGCGCAGATGGTGGTCGTGCCGCTGCTGCAGAAGCACCGCATCCTCACCCAGGTCTCCGGGGACCATCTGGAGGTCATCAAGCTGATCCCGCCGCTGACCGTCGGGGAGCGGGAGGTGGACCGCTTCGTGGAGGCCTTCACCGCGGTGATGGACGAGGCGCACAGCGGGGGCACGCTGATGTGGGACTTCGGGAAGACGCTGGTGAAACAGGCGGTCGCGAACCGCTGAGGCGCCGCACACCGCTGAGGCGCCGCACACCAGGGCCGGGGGCTTTTGCCTCTGAGGCAAGAAAGTTGCCTCGGGGGCAAGGGCCTGGCTCAATCAAGGTATGAGCACCGCCGAGCCCGTCGAGCCCGTCGAGCCGCCGGAGGCGGCAGAAGCGCTGCCGGCCGTCGCGCCCCAGCTGCGCGAGCTGCGCCGCCGCGCGTCCCTCACCCTGGAAGCCGCCGCCCGCGACGCCGGGCTCTCGCCCGCCCATCTCTCCCGCCTGGAGACCGGGCAGCGCCAGCCGTCCCTGCCGATGCTGCTCGCGCTCGCCCGTACCTACGGTACGACGGTCTCGGAGCTCCTGGGCGAGACGCCCGCCGACCGGGACGCGATCGTCCGCGCCGCGGACATGGAGCCGACACGGGCGGGCGGCTGGACCTACTGGCAGGCGGGCGCACCGGCACGCGGCATGCAGGCGCTGCGGGTGCATGTGCCGCACGGGGCGCAGGGCGACATCGTGCGCGTCCATCCCGGCGAGGAGTGGCTGTACGTCCTCCAGGGGCGCCTTCGGCTGCGGCTCGGCGACACCACGTACACGCTCGAGCCCGGGGACAGCGCGCACTTCGACTCGCTGACCCCGCACCGGATCGCCGCCGCCGACCACCTCGGCACCGACCTGCTCTTCGTCCACACCCTGCTGCAGAGTCCCGCCACCGCGCTGTGCCTCGGCGGGACCCCGCACAGCCCCACCACGGGAGACCCGCGATGACGGAACCTGAAGCGCAGCAGCCCGGCCAGGCGGAGCCGGGGCCTGGGCCCGCGCCCGCGCCCGCCAAGAAGGCAATGTCCATGGAGGAGAAGCTGCCCCGCGGACTCTGGATCCGGCTGATCATCTACGTGGCCGTCGGCCACCTCTTCGCGGCCTTCATCTACCTGCTGTTCTCGCTGGGCGCGCAGAACCAGTAGCCGTACGCGGGCCCGCTCAGTCCAGCAGGTGCTCGCGCAGCCGCTCGCGGATCTGCGGGGTCACCTTGAGGCCCTCGGTGAGGTAGGTCTCCGTGTCGCCCCAGGTCTGCTCGATCGTCTCGAAAGCAGCGGTCAGATACTCGGCGCGGGCCTCGAAGAGCGGGCTGAGCAGCTGCATGACCTCGGGGGACAGAGCACTGGGGGAGTTGTCGCCGCGGCGGACCTTGTAGCGGCGGTGGGTGGCGTTCGACTCCAGGTAGTCCGCCTCGATGGCCTCGCGCTCGACGCCTACGGCAAGGAGCGTGACGGCTATCGAAAGGCCCGCGCGGTCCTTGCCCGCGGCGCAGTGCATCAGGGCGGGGACGCTGTCCGCGGCCATCTCGTGCAGTATTCGGCTGTGCTCGGCGGTGCGGTCCTTGATGATCTCGCGGTACGTGGCGGTCATGCGCCCCGCGGCCTGATCGTCAGAGAGGGCCGCGCGCAGCTGGTCCAGGTCGCCGTCGCGGACCATCGTCCAGAACTCGGCGCCGTGGGCCGGGTCGGTCAGCGGCAGGTTCACGTTGCGTACGCCGGGGAGCTCGACGTCCGGGCCTTCGAGCCGCTGGTCGGCCGCGTTGCGGAAGTCGTAGATCGTGTGCAGGCCCAGGGTGGAGAGGAACGCGGCGTCGGCCGCCGTGGCGTGTGCGAGGTGACCGCTGCGGAAGAGCCGGCCCTGCCGGACGCGGCGGCCGTCCACGGTCGGAAGTCCGCCCACGTCACGGAAGTTGCGGACTCCGGCCAGCTCGGGCTCCGAGTCCGACAGCTCTGTCGGCGGGACTTGCTGCGTCACGGGGGCTCCTCCCGTCCGGCCGCCGGCGCGACTCGCCGGTGGGGTGCGACTTCGACCATACGACATGGGTTCCTGAGGCAATCACTGCCGGTGCATGAGCGTTGCCTCACAGGTGATCCCCCTTGATGATGTGCGTACGCGCGCGTGCCTGTGCGGATCGGGTCGGACCTGTGTCTGTGTATGTGGGGGACTGATGATCGAGGTCGGCGAAGACGGTCGTACGTGGCTGCTCTCGGGGCCCACCAGCAGTTATGCGCTGCGGCTCACGGATGACGACGAACTGCTCCATCTGCACTGGGGGCCGCGCATCGCGCTCGCCGACGCCGAGGCGCTCGCGGCGGAGCCGCTGCCGGAGGAGTGGGCCTTCGAGTCGCGGCTCGACGGGCGCGAGGAGTATCCGGTCGAGGGCGGGCGGCGCTTCGTGCGTCCCGCGCTCTCCGTACGGGGCGCAGGGGTACGCGGCAGTGAGTGGGGGTTCTCGGGAGCCGTGGCCGAGCACGACGAGCTGCGTCTCCAATTTGCCGACGCGGTCCATCAGTTGGGGGTCACGCTCGTCTACCAGGCGCGTGGGGACGTCATCGAGCGGTTCGCCGTCCTGCGCCACGAGGGGCCCGCGGACGCACCCGGACTTGAGCTGCTGCGCGCCGACTCCGCGACGTGGACGCTGCCCTCGCGCGAGCGCTGGCGGCTCTCGCAGCTCCATGGACGCTGGGCGGCCGAGTCGCGGCTCGTGCGCTCGGAGATCACGTACGGCGAGAAGGTCATCGGCAGCCGCCGCGGGCACACCGGGCACCAGCACCTGCCCTGGGTCGCGCTCGACGCCGAGGGGGCGACCGAGGAGCGCGGCGAGGTCTACGGCTGCGCGCTCGCCTGGTCGGGGTCCTGGCGGATCGGGGTGAGCCAACTGCCGGACGGCGCCGTGCAGATCACAGGTGGCCGGGGGCACGACGACTCCGGGCAGGAGCTGCTGATGCCCGGCACCGAGACGGTGACGCCGGTCTTCGCCGGGCTGTGGAGCGACGGCGGCTTCGGCGGGGCGAGCCGGGCCTGGCACGCCTACCAGCGCGCGCACGTGATCCCGGACGCCGATGTGCCGCGCCCGGTGCTCTACAACTCCTGGGAGGCCACCGGGTTCGACATCTCCGAGGAGCAGCAGCGGGCGCTCGCGGGGCGGGCCGCGGCGATGGGGGCCGAGCTGTTCGTGGTGGACGACGCGTGGTTCGGGCAGCGCGTCAGCGACCGCGCAGGGCTCGGCGACTGGACGCCCAACCCGGACCGCTTCCCCGGCGGTCTCAAGCCGCTCGCAGACGACGTGCACGCGCTGGGCATGCGGTTCGGGATCTGGGTCGAACCGGAGATGGTCAACCCGGACAGCGATCTCTACCGGGCGCGCCCCGACTGGGTGCAGCACCAACCCGGCCGCAGGCGCACGGAGTTCCGCAACCAGCTCGTGCTCAACCTCGCCCGCGCGGACGTCCAGGAGTACCTGTGGGAGCAGCTCGACGCGCTCCTCTCCAGTGCGCCCATCGACTATGTGAAGTGGGACTTCAACCGGTGCTTCACCGACGCGGGCTGGCCGGGCGAACGCTACCCGCAGGGGATCTGGAACGCCCATGTGCACGCTCTCTACGGGCTGTTGGACCGGCTGAGGGCCGCGCACCCCTCCGTCGCCTTCGAGTCCTGCTCGGGCGGCGGTGGCCGGATCGACCTCGGGATCCTCTCCCGCACCGACCAGGTGTGGACCTCCGACAACACCGACCCCCTGGACCGGCTGGCGATCCAGGACGGCTTCGGTCAGCTGCACCCGGCGCGGGTCATGGCCGCGTGGGTGACGGACAGCCCGAACACGCAGCTCAACGGCAGGGTCAGTACGTTGCGCTTCCGCTTCGTGAGTGCGATGGCGGGAGTGCTCGGCATCGGCGGCGACCTCATGGAGTGGAGCGCGGCCGAACTCGCCGAAGCGGGCGACTGGGTGGACCTCTACAAGAAGATCAGGCCCGTGGTGCAGCTCGGGGACCTCTACCGGCTGCGCCCGCCGTCGGAGCCGCTCAGCGCGGTGCAGTACGTCCACGGCGAGCAGACCGTGGTCCTCGCCTGGCTGCGGGCGCAGGCCCACGGGGAGGAGCCGCCCCGGGTGCGGCTGCGGGGGCTCGACGCCACGGCGGCGTACGAGTGCCAGGAGACGGGGAAGGTCCACCGGGGCGCGGTGCTGCTGCATCACGGACTGCGGACGGGGCTGCGCGGGGACCTGGACGCGGCGGTGTTCCGCTTCCGTCGGGTGTGAGCCGCTTCCGTCGGATGTAAGCGGCGCAGGGGCCCGCTGTGTATTCCTGGCTTGGACGAAACTTGACCGGTGGCTTATCTCACCCCCCGTCAACCCCTCCCTACGGTGGCGTAGGTCACTTAGCGAGGTGAAAGATATGCCGACGTGAGAGCAGAGTCGACATCCTTGATCCCAGACACATTCACCTCCTACGCAGCGGTCGGCGACAGCTTCACCGAAGGCGTGGGGGACCCCGGTCCTGACGGAACGTTCGTCGGCTGGGCCGACCGCCTTGCCGTCTTGCTCGACGACCGGATGCCGGAGCACACCTTCCGGTACGCCAACCTCGCCGTGCGCGGCAAGCTGCTCGACCAGATCGTCGCGGACCAGGTACCTCTGGCCAAGGATCTTGGCCCTGACTTCCTGACGTTCTGTGCGGGCGGCAACGACATCATCCGTCCGGGCACCGATCCGGACGAGGTCGCCGAGCGGTTCGAGCGGGCCGTCGCCGACCTCACGTCGTCGGTCGGCACGGTCATGGTGACCACGGGGTTCGACACCCGCGGGGTGCCGGTCCTCAAGCACCTGCGGGGCAAGATCGCCACGTACAACGGCCATGTCCGAGCGATCGCCGACCGCTACGGCTGCCCGGTCCTCGACCTGTGGTCCCTCAAGACCATCCAGGACCGCCGCGCCTGGGACGGCGACCGCCTGCACCTCTCGGCCGAGGGCCACACGCGCGTGGCGCTGCGCGCGGCCCAGGTCCTGGGCCTGGAGGTCCCCGCGGACCCGGACCAGCCGTGGCCCCCGGAGCCGCCGCGCGGCACGCTCGAGGTGCGGCGCGACGACATCAACTGGGCGCGCGAGTACCTGGTGCCGTGGTTCGGGCGGCGGCTCCGGGGCGAGTCGTCCGGGGATCACGTGGAGGCGAAGGGGAGCGTGGACCCGTACACCGTCCGGATGCACATCGAGTCCGCGTCCTGAGGGAAAACCTGATGCCCGCGCGGGCGGCGATCGCTACGGTGAAAGCGTCCAGGTGCGAAGGCGCGGGTTACTTCCACTCTTAATGGGGCGGTCGCGGGTTCGAGTCCCGTCGTCGACTTCGGGTCGGCGTAGCTCAGTCGGCAGAGCACCTTGTACCTGCGCCGACTTCGATCTCTGGACGCCTGGCGCGAGCCGTCTGCCCTCGGGGGAAACCGGGCAGGCGGCTTCGTTGCGTGTGGTCAGTCTGCCGGCGGGGCGTCCGCGGGCAGGTTCAGCTCCCGCGTCAGGGCCTCGTCCACCCACGCGAGCATGCGGGCGCGGGGCAGCGTGCCGTCGTAGGCCGTCATCTGGACCGCCAGGCCGTCCAGGAGCGCGGTGAGGCGCAGGGCTGTGGTCTGCGGGTCGGGGCAGGTGAACTCGCCTGCCGCGACACCCTCCCCGATGACCTCCGCCAGCGCCGCCTTCCACTCCTGGTCCAGCTCGCGCGTCACCGTGCGCAGGGCGGGCTCGCGCAGTGCGGCGGACCAGCCCTCGATCCACAGGCGCCAGCCCTTGGCCTGGCCGGTGGGGGCGTACCAGCGGACGGCGGCGCGCAGCCGGCGCAGGGCCGTGGTGCGACGGCTCAGGAGGGCGCGGAGATGGGCGAGGTCGCCCTCCGCGGCGTGCGCGAAGGCCGCTGCCACCAGCTTCTCCTTGGTGGAGAAGTGGTACAGGACCAGCGCGTTGCTCACCCCGAGCCCCGCGGCCACGTCCGCGATGCGCACGGCCGCCACGCCGCGTACCTCGATCTGTTCGACGGTGGCGGCGAGCAGCTCCGCCCGCCGTTCCGCCACGCTCAACCGCACTCTCGCCACGTCGCGCAGCCTATCCACCGTTCGTCCGCACCCCTAGGCGCTCGTGTACCAGCCGAACCGCTCCCCGATCACCGGCAGACGTTCGGCCGCCAGCGCGTGGGCGGCCGCGCGCGGCGTCGTGCCGTCCGCCTCAGCACGGCGCAGCATCACGTCGACCAAGGCCCGCATCGAGCGGCGCGTGTGCGCGAAGGCCTCGTCCGCGTCGGCCCCGATGTCACCGAAGAGCGTCCACCACCACCAGGCGTTGGTCCCAGAGTTGACGACGACGTCCGGCAGGACGGTGATCCCGCGCTCCGCGAGGAGCCGCTCGGCCTCCGGCAGGACAGGCATGTTGGCTGCCTCCGCGATCCAACGGGCCGTGATCCGCGCCTGGTTGGCCTGGTTGATCGTGTACGACACCGCGGCGGGGACCAGGATCTCCGCCTCCGTGGACAGCCAGGCCTCGCCCGGCAGCTCACGGTCGCCGGGGCGCAGGGCCGAGCGGTCCACCGTGCCGTGCGCGTCGCGGGCGGCGAGCAGCGCCTCCACGTCGAGTCCCGCCGGGTTGGCGATCGTGCCCTTGATGTCGGCGACGGCGACCGTCGTCAGGCCCGCCCGCGTGAGGAAACGGGCGGTCGCGCCGCCCATCGTGCCCAGCCCTTGCACGGCCACGCGCGCACCCGCGTGCGCGTGCCCCGCACGGTCGAGCGCCGCGAGGACCGCTTCGGCGACCCCGTGGCCGCCGACCAGCTCGTCGAGGCCGATCCCGTCGACCTCCACGGCGAACGCGTCCGCCAGGCGTCCGCGGGCCGCCGCCTCGTCGTCCAGGAGGGGGTAGACGGCCTGGACGGTAGAGATCAGGCCTGCTTCCGCCGCCGCCCTGTCGACCAGGTCCTGGGTCAGGCCCAGGTCCTCGCCCGTCGTCCAGGAGCTCTCGATGTACGGGCGCATCGCCCTCAGGTAGCGCACCAGGACGTCGTACGCCTCCGGGGCGCGCGGATCGCAGTCGATGCCGCCCTTGGCGCCGCCGAGCGGGATGTAGCGGGCGCTGGGGTCGTAGTGCAGGGCCTCCTTCATCGTCATCCCGCGGGCAAGGCCCGTGACCTCGTCGAGGGTGCAGCCGGGGCGCATCCGCAGACCGCCGCTGCAGACACCGCGTACGAGACGGTCCATGACCAGGAATCCCCGGTGACCGGTGATGTGGTCGGTCCAGGTGACGGAGAGCAGGGGGGTGGGCGGAACGGCGGCGGGCGCGACGGGAACCGCTGGCACCGCTGGCAGGGCTGGCATGGAGCGCACTCCTACTGAATGAGGGATCAGTAGGAGTACATCACGCGCCGACGGGTGCGTGGCCGGTGCGGGCCCCTCCGGACGGCCGCTGTCGGAGGCGGTGCCCATAATGGAGTTCTGACCTACCCCTTCCAGGAGGTGCTGTGTCCCGTTCGCTGAGCTCTGGGCTCCGCTCGCTCAGGACCGCCCCCTTCGGCGCGGATCCGTCCGGTGAGCGGCTCGCGAGGATCCGCAGATCGCCGAACTTCGCCGATGGGTCCTTCCAGAACCCCGAAGGGGCGCGGACCCGGCCCACCGGTTCGACGCTCGAGTTCGCGAAGATCTACTTCCGTAAGGAGGAGCGGATCCGGCGCGGCCCCACGGGCACCGTCCCCGTGCACGCCACGACCCTCGCCGACCTCGCCAAGCCCCCGACCGGCGGATTGCGCATCACCTGGATGGGGCACTCCAGTGTGCTCGCCGAGATCGACGGGCGGCGGGTGCTCTTCGACCCGGTCTGGGGCGAGCGGTGCTCTCCCTTCTCCTGGGTCGGGCCCAAGCGGCTGCACCCCGTGCCGGTGCCGCTCGCGGCGCTCGGCCCGGTGGACGTCGTGGTGATCTCCCACGATCACTACGACCACCTCGACATGCCCACCATCCAGGCCCTGGTCGGCACGGACACGGTCTTCGCGGTGCCGCTGGGCGTCGGTGCCCACCTGGAGCGCTGGGGCGTCCCCGCCGACCGACTGCGCGAGCTGGACTGGAACGAGACGGCGAAGGTGGCGGGCCTGACCCTGACGGCGACGCCCGCACGCCACTTCTGCGGCCGCGGCCTGCGCAACCCGCAGCACACCCTCTGGGCGTCCTGGGCCGTCACGGGACCCGAGCACCGCATCTACCACAGCGGGGACACCGGCTACTTCAGCGGCTTCCGGGACATCGGCGCGGAGCACGGACCGTTCGACGTCACGATGATCCAGATCGGGGCCTACAGCGAGTTCTGGCCCGACATCCACATGACGCCGGAGGAAGGGGTGCGCGCGCACCTGGACCTCCAGGGCGGGCGCCCCGACGGTGTGATGCTGCCGATCCACTGGGGCACGTTCAACCTCGCGCCGCACCCGTGGTCCGCGCCCGGCGAGGGCACGGTCGCCGCGGCGGGCCGCGCGGGGGCGAGCATCGCGCTGCCCGTCCCGGGCCAGCCGTTCGAGCCCGCATCGGACTCCGTTCCGACCGAGCCGTGGTGGCGCGGGGTCGCGATGGAACCGGCGGGCGGCTGGTCGCCTCCGCATGTCGCCGCCGCGGCCGCCGAGCTCTCCGCCCCCACCGAGCGCACGGAGGGCACCGGAGAGCCCGAGGCGGCGCGGGTCGGCTGACGCGCTGACGCACGCAGGCCGGGAGGCACCGCGGGTTTCCGCGGCGCTTCCCGGAGGCGGGGGCTACCGGCGTCCGCCGAACTCCCAGTCGTGGACCTCGATCCCGGCGTACCGGTCAGGGTTCAGGACGGCGCGGGCCGTGCCCGGGTCCGCGGCCCTGACCAGCGCCGCCGTGCCCACCCAGGTGGTGCCGTCGTCGGACAGCAGCGGCCCGTACGCGATCAGTTCGTCCCGGTCGGACGGCACGTCGAGGTCGGCGTCCAGGCCCGAGCCGAGGCCGATGACCAGGTACCGGTTGCCGTCGGTGGCGCCACCGGGGAAATCCCACATGGTGCGCCCCAGCGTGTTGCGCCACCGGCGCAGCAGCACGTCGCGGTACGCGCCCGCCTGGTAGTTGGGCTCGTCGAAGGCGAACGCGCGGGCGGCGGCGGGATCCGGCAGGTCGACGACGTGCACGCTGCCGGTGGGCGTCTCGCCGTCGGCGGCGAACGTCGGGCCGCGCGCGATCAACTCAGCCGCGTACCGGTCCATGTAGGACCAGTGGTCCTCGAGCAGTTCGTCACGCAACTTGACGGAGCCGGGCCGATCGCGGTGGTAGCAGAAGAATTCCATGCCACCGACTCTCGCCAACGGACGGCGGAGTCTCAACGGGATTCGGCAACGATGAGCTCACACTCCCGGCGTGGCGGCGTTCCCTCGGGCAGAACTGGCGTCCGAAGGGGTATTCGGACGGCCGTGCGATGTGTCATACCAGAGCGGGACGCGGGGTGCCGGACTTTGTCAACTGCCCCCCGCACATGAAGCGTTGGTGACTACCGTGAGTGTTCGCCGGTCGACGCAGGGATCTTGGCAGGGAGCTTGCATGTGCCCTCCCGACCGGTACGGCGATGCCGCGAAGCCACGCGTCGCGCGCCCGTCGGAGCCCGCACCCTGACCGAGGACGCTGATGTCTCACCTCCGTGCACCGGCCGCCCGCGCAGACCGCCGTGAGGGCGGGCGGCACGGCAGGCCCGGGAGCCGAACCGCCGCGCCGCTGCCCGAGACCCGGATACGTCCCCAGCTCCTGCGCATCGCCGTACTGCCCGCCGTCGCTGTGGTGCTCTGCGCGGGTGCCGCCGTCCTGTTCATCGTCAGGTCGGCCCCCGGACCGCTCGACCCCGCGCTCCTGCTCATCCTCGGCGCCGCCGGGGTCATCAGCCTGTTCAGCGTCGTGATCGCCGCCGTCGCAGCCGACCGCACCGCCACCTCCGTACGCGACCGCGTCGGCGCCCTGCGCCGCACCACCGCGCGCGGACAGGCCGAGCTGCGCGAAGTCGTCGAGAAGCTGCGCCGTGGCGACGGCCCCCCGCCGCGCAGGGCTCCCGCCGGAACCGCCCCGGACGGCGACGAGTTCGGGCTGCTCGCCGACGATCTTTCGCGGGCCCAGGACGTCGCCGTCACCGCCGTCGTGCAGGCCTCGCAGCTCTCCAGCCACGCGGGCAGCGAACAGAAGGTCGAGGTCTTCGTCAATCTCGCCCGGCGGCTGCAGTCCCTCGTGCACCGCGAGATCTCGATCCTCGACGACCTGGAGAACGAGGTCGAGGACCCGGAGCTGCTCAAGGGCCTCTTCCACGTCGACCACCTGGCCACCCGCATCCGCAGGCACGCCGAGAACCTCGCCGTGCTCGGCGGCGCCATGTCGCGCCGCCAGTGGAGCAACCCGGTCTCCATGACGGAGGTGCTCCGCTCGGCCATCGCGGAGGTCGAGCAGTACTCACGGGTCAAGCTGGTGCCGCCCATCGCCGGTACCCTGCGCGGCCACGCCGTCGCCGACGTCATCCACCTCCTCGCCGAACTCGTCGAGAACGCCACGGTGTTCTCCGCCCCGCACACCCAGGTCCTGCTGCGCGCCAACCTGGTGACGGCGGGGCTCGCCGTCGAGGTCGAGGACCGCGGGCTCGGCATGCCGCTGACCGAACAGAACAAGATGAACCACCTGCTCGCCGACCCGGACCAGGTCAACGTCGCGAGCCTCCTCCAGGACGGGCGGATCGGCCTCTACGTGGTCTCCGCGCTCGCCCGCAGGCACGGCATCGCCGTCCGCCTCCAGACCAACATCTACGGCGGCGTGCAGGCCGTACTGATCCTGCCGCAGGGCCTGTTGGGCACCGAGCCGCCGCAGAGCGAGCCCGGCGGCGCCGGGCGCCCGGAGAGGGCCCCGGAGGCCGCGCCGCCCGGCGCCCCCGGCGACGTACGGGCAAGGGCACAGACG
>NZ_BAAAUG010000093.1:0-12932 GCF_039533825.1 Streptomyces rectiviolaceus | reverse complement strand
GCCGCCGCGAGCGGGCCCGGAGCCTCCAGCGGCCACACAGCCCCTAACGGCAACACGGCCCCCAGCAGCCACACCACCCCCAGCCCACACACAGTCCCCAACACCCCCAACACCCAGAGCACCCAGAGCACCCAAGCCAAGCACCGCGACATCACCCCTTGGCCCGCCGCCCGCGCCCTCGCCGCCCGCGCCCCCCGGCCCGTACCCTCCGCCTCCGTACCCTCCGCCTCCGTACCCTCCGCCTCCGCGCCGGTCACCGTCCCCCTGGGGCAAGCGCTCGGTCTCGTACTCGCCGCGCCCCTTGTCGCCCTCACGGACCTCCCCTCCTTCGACACCTCCGCGATGGACGGCTGGGTGGTCGCCGGCCCCGGGCCGTGGGAAGTTCGGGCCGACGGGATTCTCGCCGGGCACGGGCGGCCGGACCCGCTCTCCGACGGGGAAGCCGTGCGGATCGCGACCGGGGCGCGGATTCCGCGGGAGGCGACCGCGGTCATCCGCAGCGAGCACGGCCTCACCGACGACAAGGGGCGGCTGCACCCCCAGCGTGACGTCACGCACGGGCAGGACATCCGACCGCGTGGCCAGGAGTGCCGCTCCGGCGACCAACTCCTGCCCCCCGGCACCCTGGTGACCCCGGCGGTGCTCGGTCTCGCCGCGGCCGCGGGGTACGACGAACTGCCCGTGATCCGCCGCCCGAGAGCCGAAGTGCTGATCCTGGGCGACGAGTTGCTGACCGCGGGGCTCCCCCACGAGGGGCTCATCCGTGACGCGCTCGGTCCCATGCTGCCGCCCTGGCTGCGCTCGCTCGGCGCGGAAGTCACCGCCGTGCGCAGGCTCGGTGACGATGCCGAGGCGCTCCATCAGGCGATCACCACTTCCACCGCCGACCTGATCGTCACCACCGGCGGCACCGCCTCAGGGCCGGTCGACCACGTCCACCCCATCCTGCGCCGCATCGGCGCCGAACTCCTCGTGGACGGCGTCGCGGTGCGCCCCGGGCACCCCATGCTGCTCGCCCGCATCCGCCCCGACCAGCACCTCGTCGGCCTGCCCGGCAATCCGCTCGCCGCCGTATCCGGCCTGCTGACCCTGGCCGAGCCCCTGCTGCGCACGCTCTCGGGGCGCCAAGCCCCGTCGACGTACACCGCTGTGCTGCGCGAGGACGTGCACGGGCACCCGCACGACACCCGCCTCGTCCCCGTCATGCTCCGCGCCGACCACGCCGTGCCGCTGCACTACAACGGACCGGCGATGCTGCGTGGGATGGCGGTGGCCGACGGCCTCGCGGTGGTTCCGCCGGGTGGCGGGCGACAGGGCCAGGAGCTGGAGGTCCTCGACCTCCCGTGGGCCTTGTCGGATGCGGTCACGGGAGTGGGCACGGACGGCACGGACGGCATAGACGGCATAGACGGCACAGGCGGCACAGACGCAGCCGGGGAGTGTTTCACGTGAAACTTCCCGGCCACGACGCGATCGCCCGCAACCCCGACGAACACCTCGTCACCCATCGGATCAAGCTGCCGCGCCAGATCGTCGAGCGGCCCCTTCGGCAGGTCGCCAAGCGGCTGCTGATGGCGCTCGCGGTGCTCGCCCTGACGACCTTCATCGTCTGGATCGACCGCGACGGCTATCACGACAACTCGGACGACGGACTCGACTTCCTCGACGCCGCCTACTACTCCACCGTCACGCTCTCCACCACCGGTTACGGCGACATCGTCCCGTACAGCGACAGCGCGCGGCTCTGCAACATTCTCCTGATCACGCCGCTGCGCGTGCTCTTTCTGATCATCCTGGTCGGTACCACCCTTGAAGTGCTCACGGAACGTACGCGCGAGGAATGGCGTCTGAACCGCTGGAGGTCCAACTTGCGTGAACACACCGTCGTCGTCGGCTTCGGCACGAAGGGCCGCTCCGCGATCCAGACCGTCTGCGCGACCGGTCTGAAGCCCGAGCAGATCGTGGTGGTCGACCCGAGCGCGAAGGTCGTCGACGCCGCCACGGCGGAGGGCTACGCGGGCGTCATCGGCGACGCGACGCGCAGCGATGTACTGCTCCGTGCCGAGGTGCAGCGCGCCCGGCAGATCATCATCGCGACCCAGCGCGACGACACCGCCGTCCTGGTCACGCTGACCGCCCGGCAGATGAACCGCGGGGCGAAGATCGTGGCCGCGGTGCGCGAGGAGGAGAACGCGCCGCTGCTTCGCCAGTCCGGTGCCGACGCGGTGATCACCAGCGCCAGCGCGGCGGGACGGCTGCTCGGCCTCTCCGTGCTCAGCCCCAGTGCGGGCATGGTCATGGAGGATCTGATCCAGCAGGGCAGCGGGCTCGATCTTGTCGAGCGGCCGGTGATAAAGGCCGAGGTGGGTCTTGGTGTCCGGGAGACGGACGACTTGGTCGTCAGTGTCGTACGCGGGCATCGGGTGCTCGGATACGACGATCCTGCCGTCGGGAAGCTGCAGTTGATGGACCGGCTGATCACCATCGTGCGGGCGACGGCGACGTCACCGATGGCGCCCGACGCCAAGTCGAATCCGCCGCGCGGAGGTCTGCGCACCTAGTCGGACCGGCCGGAATCCGCAGAGAGTAGCCTCGCCCGCATGCATGCGATCACGATCCCCGAAGCCGGTGGACCCGAAGCGCTCGTATGGGCCGAGGTCCCCGATCCCGTACCCGGCGAGGGTGAGGTGCTGGTCGACGTCGTGGCCAGCGCCGTGAACCGCGCCGATCTGCTCCAGCGCCAGGGCTTCTACAACCCGCCTCCCGGCTCGTCCCCCTATCCGGGGCTCGAGTGCGCGGGCCGTGTCACCGACATCGGCCCCGGCGTCACCGGCTGGAAGATCGGCGACGAGGTGTGCGCGCTGCTCGCCGGCGGCGGCTACGCCGAGCAGGTCGTCGTCCCCGTGGGCCAGTTGCTGCCGGTGCCCGACGGCATCGACCTCGTGACGGCGGCCGCGCTGCCCGAGGTGACCTCGACGGTCTGGTCCAACGTCTTCATGATTTCCCACCTCCGCCCCGGTGAGACGTTCCTCGTGCACGGCGGTTCCAGCGGCATCGGCACCATGGCGATCCAGCTGGCGAAGGCCATCGGCGCGACGGTGGCGGTCACGGCGGGCAGCAAGGTGAAGCTCGACTTCTGCCGGGAGCTCGGCGCGGACATCCTCATCAACTACCGCGAGCAGGACTTCGTCGAGGAGATCAAGCGCGCCACGGACGGCGCGGGCGCGGACGTCATCCTCGACAACATGGGTGCCAAGTACCTGGACCGGAACGTGCAGTCCCTCGCGACCAACGGCCGCCTCGCGATCATCGGTATGCAGGGCGGCGTCAAGGGCGAGTTGAACATCGCCACGCTCCTGAACAAGCGTGCCGCCGTCACCGCGACCTCACTGCGCGGCCGTCCCGCCGAGGAGAAGGCGTCGATCGTCGCGGCGGTGCGCGAGCACGTGTGGCCGCTGATCGGCGCGGGCCACGTACGCCCGATCGTCGACCGGACGGTGCCGATGAGTGACGCGGCGGCGGCCCATCGCGTACTGGAGGAGAGCTCGCACATCGGGAAGGTGCTGCTCGTCCGCTAGGGCGTCAGGAAGGGTGCCGCCCGCCGCTGGGTAGCCAAGACGGTCGAGATGCCGGAGTTGTGTCACTGTGTGACGCTTGGTGCAGCTTCAGTGATCTCTCTTGATCTTGGCTACCCGCTAGCGGGAGGGGGTCAGCGCGATGACTCCATGGCTTCGCCCCTTGTTGGTCCTGACGGTGCTCCTGGCCGTCTCACCCGTCTCGATGAGCCTCTCGATCTCGTACGCCGCTGAGCCCTCCCCCAACGAGACCCGCGCCGGAAGCGTCCCCGGCGACGGCCGGGCCCGGCCGGGGCGCGCGGATCCGGCTCCGCCCCCGCCACCGCCCCCGTCCCCCTCGGTCTCCGTACCGGCCGAAAGGCCGGAGCCGACCCCCGCCAAGAAGCCTGACAAGAAAGCGGACAGGAAGGCCGACAGGAAGGCCGACAGAGAGTCCGCCACCAAGACCACCGCATCCGACGCCACCACCCGGCGGACCGCCGCCGAACCCGTCGTACCCGGTCTCCGCGTCCTGCCGCTCGGCAGCGGCCTGGTCCTCATCGGCCTCGGTCTCGGGTTCTTCGCCGTGCGGCTGCGGCGCGGCTGACACGTCTGGTCCCTTCGTAGACGGTGGATCAGTCGCAAATGGGGGCACCACCGATGTGTGATGTACGGGTGCGAGAGAATGGCGGCATGGAGATGCCGAGGAACGAACGGTCGCAGGAGAGCCCCCAGGTCCTGGTTGTCGGACAGGACGGAATGGCGCTCGGCGGCGGCGGAGACGACGAATCCCGCGAGGTCCCGGTGACGGACATGGTCGAACAGCCGGCGAAGGTCATGCGCATCGGCAGCATGATCAAGCAGCTCCTCGAGGAAGTGCGGGCGGCACCTCTCGACGAGGCGAGCCGGGTACGGCTCAAGGAGATCCACGCCAGTTCGGTCAAGGAGCTCGAGGACGGTCTCGCCCCCGAGCTCGTCGAGGAACTGGAGCGCCTCTCCCTGCCCTTCACCGATGACGGGGTGCCCAGCGACGCCGAGCTGCGCATCGCGCAGGCCCAGTTGGTGGGCTGGCTCGAGGGGCTCTTCCACGGGATCCAGACGGCTCTCTTCGCGCAGCAGATGGCGGCGCGGGCGCAGCTCGAATCGATGCGGCGCGCGCTGCCGCCCGGTGTGGGCGGCGGCGACGAGGAAGAGGACGGCGGTATCGCGGGACGGTCCGGAGGGCCTTACCTCTAAGCGGCCACCAGGTACTGAAATCGCCAGGTACCGAAAACGCGAAGGGCCCGGTCACCTCGTGACCGGGCCCTTCGCGTCAGATGCTGCGGCGACTCAGGCCGGGTTGCCCGTCGAGATGGTGAACTCGATGTCCACGTCGTCCGGGTCGATGTCGGAGTCCTCCTTGGGGGACTGCTGCATGACCGTGTCCTCCCCGTAGGTGTTCTCGTCCATCGTGCGCTTGTCGTACTGCCAGCCCGCCGCCTGCAGGCACTTCTGCACGGAGCGCCAGTCCTTGAACGTGAAGTCAGGGACCTTGATCTTGTTCTCGTCGTTGTACGCGGTCTCGGGCTCGGTGCACTCTTCGGTCTCGATCGTCTGCGTCCGGTCCGGACCCCGATGCCCCGCGACCGGCGCGTTCGACTCCTTCTCTTCCTTGCCGCCCTTGCCGCCGTCGTCGTCACCGCTCATCGTCATCGCCGTGATCAGGCCGCCGATGGCGAGCAGCGCGACGACGATCGAGCCGACGATCACCGGCATGTTCCGCTTGCCGCCACCCGAGCCGGAGCCGCCGCCCTGCCCGTGCACGGTCGTCTGCGCCGGCTGCGGCGAGAGCGTGTACGGCGGCGGGGTCTGCGAGGCCTGGGGGGCGTACGCGTTCGTGGGCGCCGGGGTCTGGTAGCCACCCTGCTGCGGGTAGCCGTAGCCCGGGGTCACGGGGGCGGGCGTGGCGGGGCCGTACGTACCCGGACCCGGCTGGTACGGCGTCTGGACGTTGCCGCCCTGCGGCATCGAGGTGTCGACCGGCGGGAAGACCGCGGAGCCGACGCCCGCGCCGCTCGCCGTCTGGGCGCCCGGCACGATGCTCGGCGCTGCCGCCTGGAAGGACTGGGCGACGCGCAGGCACTCGTCGCGCATGGCCTCGGCGGTCGGAAAACGCTCGTTCGGGTTCTTCTTGAGCGCGCGGGCGACGATCGCGTCGACCGCCGGCGGCAGCGAGCGGTTGATCGAGGACGGAGCGACCGGCTCCTCCTGGACGTGCGCGTACGCGATGGCGAGCGGCGAGTCCGCCTCGAAGGGCAGCCGGCCGGTGGTGAGCTGGAACAGCATGATGCCGACGGAGTAGAGGTCGGACCGGGCGTCCACGCCGCGGCCGAGCGCCTGCTCCGGCGAGAGGTACTGGGGGGTGCCGACGACCATGCCGGTCTGCGTCATGGAGGTGACGCCGGACTGCATGGCGCGGGCGATGCCGAAGTCCATGACCTTGACGACGTTGCGCTTCGTCATCATCACGTTGCCGGGCTTGATGTCGCGGTGGACCAGGCCCATCTCGTGGCTGATCTCGAGAGCGGCGAGCACATCGGCGGTGATCTTCAGCGCCTGGTCGCTCGGCATCGCGCCGAACTGGGCGACGGAAGCGTCGAGCACGGAGCCGAGCGGCTTGCCCTCCACGTACTCCATGACGATGTACGGCATCGTCGCGCCGTCAAGCTCGTCCTCGCCGGTGTCGAAGACCGAGACGATGTTCGTGTGCGTGAGCTTGGCCACCGACTGGGCCTCGCGGCGGAAGCGCTCGCGGAAGGACTGCTCGCGCCCGAGCTCGCTGTGAAGCGTCTTGATCGCGACTTGACGGTCGAGTACGGAGTCGTACGCGAGGTGAACGGAGGCCATGCCGCCTTCACCCAGAAGATCGCGCAGCTGGTACCGGCCACCGGCGAGCGAGCGCCCCGCATACCGTCCCTGTGCGCCGTCCTGGCTGCTCATGTCGTGCGTCCCCCATCGGCGCGGTGTGCCGGACGGCTCCGCGGTCGGTGATCGATTCCCGCTATTCCAGGCCAAGTCTGCCCGAGGGCACCGACACGTCAAGCTCGATGCCCGTTCCGTGACCGTACGCGCAAGAAGCGTCTCGGAAGCGTTACAAGTTTGCGCGTGAGGGCACCCGGCAGGTTTGATGTCCGGTCCACCTCGAACCGGCGTGGCGCGCGAAGGCTGTAGCGTGGCCCGGCGGGGATCCCCCAGTACCACCAAGCACCACGACCAGAAACGACGGCGAGGACTGATGGCACAGACGCAGCGCGCTCAGGGCCCGTCCGACCCCGAGGCGAGTGGCGGCGGTATGTCAGACGCGCCGGAGTTGTGGGGTAATGGCGGGCTTGTCGGGGACGGCCGTTATCGGCTGACCCACAGACTCGGCCGGGGCGGCATGGCGGAGGTGTTCGCGGCCGAGGACGTACGTCTGGGTCGTACGGTCGCCGTCAAGCTGCTCCGCTCCGACCTCGCGGAAGACCCGGTCTCCAAGGCCCGCTTCACACGCGAGGCCCAGTCGGTCGCGGGGCTCAACCACCATGCGGTGGTGGCGGTCTACGACTCCGGCGAGGATGCCGTCGGGCCGAGCGTCGTCCCGTACATCGTGATGGAGATCGTCGAGGGCCGGACGATCCGCGATCTGCTGCTCAACGCGGAGGCGCCGGGCCCCGAGCAGGCCCTGATCATCGTCTCCGGGGTGCTCGAGGCGCTCGCGTACTCGCACCAGCACGGCATCGTGCACCGCGACATCAAGCCCGCGAACGTGATCATCACCAACACCGGCGCGGTGAAGGTGATGGACTTCGGCATCGCCCGTGCGCTGCACGGCGCGCAGTCGACGATGACGCAGACCGGCATGGTCATGGGCACGCCGCAGTACCTCTCCCCGGAGCAGGCGCTCGGCAAGGCCGTCGACCACCGTTCCGACCTGTACGCGACCGGCTGTCTGCTCTACGAACTTCTCGCGCTGCGGCCCCCGTTCACCGGTGAGACGCCGCTGTCCGTGGTCTACCAGCACGTCCAGGACATCCCCGTGCCGCCGTCCGAGACCTCGGACGCGGCGCCGCCGGAGCTGGACGGCCTGGTGATGCGTTCGCTCGCCAAGGACCCGGACGACCGGTTCCAGACCGCCGAGGAGATGCGCGGTCTGGTCCAGTACGGGCTGCAGATGCTGCACGAGCAGGGCAGCCACACCGGGACCTGGAACACCGGGCCCGTCGACATCGCGGGCATGCACGCGGGCGGCAACACCCCGGCGATGGGCGTCGCGGGCACCACCGCGATGCAGCACCCCGGCGACTCCGGCACCGCGCAGATCCCGGGCGCCATGCTGCGTCCGCCGGGTGGCGACGACGGCGGTTTCGAGGGCGGTCACCGCGACGGGAACGGCCGGGGCGGCCGGGGCAAGATGTGGATCTTCGCGGTGCTGGCGGTCATCGCCATCGCCGTGGGTGTCGCGTACGCGCTGACGGCGGGCGGCGACAAGACGAAGGACAAGGAAACGCCGACGAAGGCGCCGACGAAGCAGTCGGAGTCGGAGAAGCCGAGCAAGAGCCCGGAAGAGGACACCTCGGACGACGAGACGCTGCCCGGTGACGGCTCCGGCGGTCAGGGCAGCTACACGCCGGAGCAGCCGAACACCACCGGCCCGACCACTCCCACGTCGCCCACGGAGACCGAGCCGTCGGAGGACCCGACGGAGCCGACGGACGAGCCCACCGAGCCGACGGACGAGCCGACGACGCCGACCGACGACCCCAGCACCCCGACCACCGAGGACCCGCCGGTGACGAACGGCGGCACGAACGGCGGCGATGTCGAGGGCGCCGACGGCGGCGCCTGAGCAGCCGCTGGTTCATCGAAACGCACACGGAAACGCACGCGCGCGTGGAGCCCCGAAAGGGCGCCACGCGCGCGTGCGTCGTTCGTACGTGTTCTAGAAGGTGCGCTGAAGCTGCCGCTGCCGGCCGACGTGGAGGGTGTGCACCGTGGCCAGCTGCGGCTCTATGCGCATGTAGACCGGGTCGTACAGCTCGCCGTCCACGTAGTGCGGGCCCGGGCCGAAGAGTGCCAGTTCGTCGTTGGTCGGCTCTATGGACTCGCAGAGGCCGACGAACTGCACGGTCCACTGCCCGGTGCGCGCGGTCTCGGCGCTGAGGTTGTCCGCCCCGTAGGCGACGACACTGCCGATGCAGGCCTCGTGGTAGCCGTATCCCTTGTGCATGCGCAGCAGGATCCGCCCGTCCATGACGACGTGGCGGGCCGCGGCGAGAAAGGGGAGCGCGCGCATGCTGGTCGCGACCCGGCCGTAGTCGGTGCGGCCGAGCAGTTCGAAGGCGAGCCGTTCGTCCTGTTCGTGATCGTCGGAGGGCATGCGTCCACCCTCTGGCAACGGCGGGGGGCCGGGGAAGGGGACCCCGCCTCTAAGGGAAGGGGACGTAAGTCCCGTTTCACCGTGTCAGTGCTGCTGCTCCGCCTGCATACGTGCCACGTACGCGGCCGCCTGCGAGCGCCGCTCCATGCCGAGCTTGGAGAGCAGGCTGGACACGTAATTCTTGATCGTCTTTTCGGCGAGGTGCAGCCGTTCGCCGATCACCCGGTTGGTCAGGCCCTCGCCGATCAGGTCGAGGATCTTCCGTTCCTGGTCCGTGAGGTTCGACAGACGGTCGTCGCCCTTGGGGGTGTTTCCGTCGCGCAGACGCTCAAGGACCCGGGCCGTGGCGACGGGGTCGAGCAGGGACTTTCCGGCTGCCACGTCACGTACGGCGGAGAGCAGTTCATTGCCGCGAATGGCCTTCAGGACATAGCCGGAAGCGCCCGCCATGATCGCGTCGAAGAGAGCCTCGTCGTCCGCGAACGAGGTGAGCATCAGGCATTTGATGTCCTCGTTCCGCGAACGGATCTCGCGGCACACCTCGACGCCGCTGCCGTCCGGGAGCCGCACGTCGAGCACGGCCACGTCCGGTCGTGTCGCAGGGATCCTGACCAGCGCATCTGCGGCCGTTCCCGCTTCGCCGACGACCTCGATGTCGGACTCCACGGAGAGCAGCTCATGGACTCCACGGCGCACCACTTCGTGGTCGTCGAGGAGAAATACCGTAATTTTTCCGTCTTCGCGCACGGAGTCAGTCTCACACACGATCTCTCGCAGTGCCTGAGCTGAACCCTTCCCGTGCGCGGGGTGGCCGGGATAACGTGCCGGTGTTCCGGCCCCCTGCCAGGCTGTGATCAGTGCTGTGACCAGGAACTGTTCCCGACTTTCTGGATTTACTCGGAAATCCAAGCAGTCAGATACTTGGAAATCCAAGCAAATTCGCAGGTCAGATGGGGTTTCACAGAATTGGGAAGCACTGGGTAACGTGCATTGTGCAGGGCGCTCGCCGGGGCACCTGTCACGCCTGTTCCCGGCCGAGTCGCACCCACCCCGTGCGCGGGCACGGATCAGGCGAGCCGCACTGGCTTACCCGGTAATCCCGGGGGCCGGACCGACGGAGGAGCACACGTGACCGTGGAGAGCACCGCCGCGCGCACACCGCGCCGCAGCAGTACGAGCGGCGGGAAGCGCGCCAGCGCCAAGAAGGCCGCGCCGAAGAAAAGCACGGAACCCCAGCTTGTCCAGCTGCTGACCCCCGAGGGCAAGCGGGTCAAGAATGCCGAGTACGACTCGTACGTCGCGGACATCACCGCCGACGACATGCGTGCCCTGTACCGCGACATGGTCCTCACCCGCCGCTTCGACGCCGAGGCCACCTCCCTGCAGCGCCAGGGCGAGCTGGGCCTGTGGGCCTCGCTGCTCGGCCAGGAGGCCGCCCAGATCGGCTCGGGCCGTGCCACGCGCGAGGACGACTACGTCTTCCCGACCTACCGCGAGCATGGCGTCGCGTGGTGCCGCGGGGTCGACCCGACCAATCTGCTCGGGATGTTCCGCGGCGTGAACCACGGCGGCTGGGACCCGAACACCAACAACTTCCACCTGTACACGATCGTCATCGGCTCGCAGACGCTGCACGCGACCGGGTACGCGATGGGCGTGGCCAAGGACGGCGCGGACTCGGCCGTGATCGCGTACTTCGGTGACGGTGCGTCCAGCCAGGGCGACGTCGCCGAGGCCTTCACCTTCTCCGCGGTCTACAACGCTCCCGTCGTGTTCTTCTGCCAGAACAACCAGTGGGCGATCTCCGAGCCCACCGAGAAGCAGACCCGCGTGCCGCTCTACCAGCGCGCGCAGGGCTACGGCTTCCCGGGCGTGCGGGTCGACGGCAACGACGTGCTCGCCGTCCTCGCCGTCACCAAGTGGGCCCTTGAGCGGGCGCGTACGGGCGAGGGCCCGGCGCTCATCGAGGCGTTCACCTACCGCATGGGCGCGCACACCACGTCCGACGACCCGACCAAGTACCGCAGCGACGACGAGCGCGAGGCCTGGGAGGCCAAGGACCCGATCCTGCGCCTGCGGACCTATCTTGAGGCCGAAGGTCACGCGGATGAGGGATTTTTCGCGGAACTCGAGGCGGAGAGCGAAGCGTTGGGAAAGCGAGTGCGAGAGGTGGTGCGGGCGATGCCGGATCCGGATCTGATGTCGATCTTCGAGAACGCGTATGCGGACGGGCATGCGCTGGTCGACGAGGAGCGCGCGCAGTTCGCCGCCTACCAAGCGTCCTTCGCTGAAGAAGGCGGTAAGTGACCATGGGCGTACAGAAACTTCCCCTTGCCAAAGCGATCAACGAATCGCTGCGTAAGGCGCTCGACACCGACCCCAAGGTCCTCATCATGGGCGAGGACGTCGGCAAGCTCGGCGGCGTCTTCCGTGTGACGGACGGGCTGCAGAAGGACTTCGGCGAGGACCGTGTCATCGACACGCCGCTCGCCGAGTCCGGCATCGTCGGCACGGCCATCGGCCTGGCGCTTCGGGGTTACCGCCCGGTGGTGGAGATCCAGTTCGACGGCTTCGTCTTCCCGGCGTACGACCAGATCGTCACGCAGCTCGCGAAGATGCACGCCCGTGCGCTCGGCAAGATCAAGATGCCGGTCGTCATCCGCATTCCGTACGGCGGCGGGATCGGCGCCGTCGAGCACCACAGCGAGTCGCCCGAGGCGCTGTTCGCGCACGTGGCGGGCCTCAAGGTGGTCTCGCCCTCGAACTCTTCCGACGCCTACTGGATGATGCAGCAGGCCATCCAGAGCGACGACCCGGTGATCTTCTTCGAGCCGAAGCGGCGCTACTGGGACAAGGGCGAGGTCGACACGGACGCCATCCCGGCGCCGCTGCACAAGGCCCGGGTCGCCCGCGAGGGCACGGACCTGACGCTCGTCGCGTACGGCCCGATGGTGAAGGTCTGTCTGGAGGCCGCCGCGGCCGCCGCCGAAGAGGGCAAGTCCCTCGAGGTCGTGGACCTGCGATCCATGTCGCCGATGGACTTCGACGCGGTGCAGACCTCGGTCGAGAAGACACGGCGGCTCGTCGTGGTCCACGAGGCCCCGGTCTTCCTCGGCACGGGCGCCGAGATCGCGGCGCGCATCACCGAGCGGTGCTTCTACCACCTCGAAGCTCCCGTGCTGCGGGTCGGCGGCTTCCACGCGCCGTATCCGCCGGCGCGGTTGGAAGAGGAGTATCTGCCGGGCCTCGACCGGGTGCTCGACACTGTCGACCGCTCGCTGGCGTACTGAGGGAGAGGGTCGTGACGACGATGACAAGTGCTGCGCTCGCCGAGTTCAAGATGCCCGACGTGGGCGAGGGGCTCACCGAGGCAGAGATCCTCAAGTGGTTCGTCGCTCCCGGTGACACGGTCACCGACGGGCAGGTGGTGTGTGAGGTCGAGACGGCCAAGGCCGCCGTCGAGCTGCCCATTCCGTTCAACGGTGTCGTAAGCGAACTGCGCTTCCCCGAGGGCACGACGGTCGATGTCGGCCAGGTGATCATCGCGGTGGACGTGTCCGGCACAGGCGCGCCTGCCGCGCCCGCGGAGGCCGCCGCCGCCCCGGCTCAGGAGGCAGCACCCGTGGCCGCACCCGTGGCCGCTCCCGAGGCCGCCCCCGAGGAGGAGGCCGCTCCCGAGGGCCGTCAGCCCGTGCTCGTCGGCTATGGGGTCGCCGAGTCCTCGACGAAGCGCCGCGCGCGCAAGTCCGCGCAGGAGCAGGCCGAGGCTGCGGGCACGTACTACGCGGCGGCGGTCCAGACCGAGCTGAACGGCTCCGGCACGGCTGCCGCGTTCGCTGCCCCCGCCGCGCCCGCCGCGCCCACCGAGCCCGTCGGTGAGCGTCCGTTGGCCAAGCCGCCGGTGCGAAAGCTCGCCAAGGACCTGGGAGTTGACCTCGCGGCCATCGTCCCGTCCGGGCCCGACGGCATCATCACCCGCGAGG
>NZ_BAAAUG010000092.1:54581-60845 GCF_039533825.1 Streptomyces rectiviolaceus | reverse complement strand
GCTCGCCACCGGCAACCGCACGGCGGCGCGCCGCGCCCTGGAGCGCCTGGTGATCCGTGGAGAGGAGGCCCTGGCGGCGCCATCGGAGGCGGACCCCGCCCAGCTGCGTGCCTTGGCGGCAGGTCTGCGCGGCACGGGCGCTGTGCCGCGCCCCTGCGACGTACGGCCCGAGGCGGACGACGAACTCCTCGGAGTGGAAGCCGAGTTGGCGGCGAGTTCGGACAAGGGCTCCCTGTGGCGGCGCCTGGGCCCCGGATCGCCGCTGCTGCCCATCGCGCTGCGCACGGCCGTCGGCTGCGCGCTCGCGGGGTACGCGTCGCTTGCCCTCGGCGTCGGCCGCCCCTACTGGGCGCTTGTCACGGCGGCCTCGCTCTACCAGGCCAACGTCACGCTCACCTGGAACAGGGGAGTGCAGCGCGTGGTCGGCAACCTCGTCGGAGTGCTCGCCTTCGCCGCGATCGTCCCGCTGGCCCACCTCAACCATGCCGCGCTGATCGTCTGCTGCCTCGCGCTCGCCTTCGGGGCGGAGGCGCTGATGGCCCGCAACTACTGGCTGGGCAGCGTGTGCGTCACGCCCATGGCGCTCCTGGTCACCGAGTTCGCCCGATTCCAGCAGCCCGGAGAGCTGATCCTCGACCGGGTCGTGGACACGTGCGTCGGCGCGCTGCTCGGCGTCGTCGCGGCGATCGCCGTCACCAACCGGCGCGCCGCCGACCACATCGAGCTGGCCATCGACGCCACGGACCGGGCCCGCGCCCGCGCCGAACAGGCCCTGGCCGCCCCGCTCCCCATCCCCGGCACCCTGCGCCCGGCGCGCCGAGGCCTGACCGCCGCCCTCGTCGACCTGCGCACCGCCCATGACGCCGCGGCCGGCGAATGGTGGCAGCGCGCCCTGCCGGAGCAGCGGGTGATGGTCGCCGAGCAGGCCGGACACCGTACGCTCGCGGCGACGGTACGCGGCATGGAGTACGGCGAACGCGTACGGGTGTGACGAGCCGGGCGACGCGGAAGGGCGAGGACAGGGGCGCATGAGGAACGGGAGCGAACGGGACGCGGCGGCAGATGCCGTGGCCCGTGCGGGAGACGGTGCGGCGGGCGGCGCCACGGACAGTGCGGCGGGCGGCACCTCGGGTACCGCGGGCGCGACGGGCAGTGGCCCGGGGGTACCCCGCGACACCGTCGCCGCCGTCGTGCGGCAGTGGCAGGCGGTGCGGCCGGACATCGACACAGGCCCGATGGAGGTCATCGGCCGCATCAACCGCTGCGCGGCCCTCCTGCAGCAGGCCGAGGACGCCCCGCTGCGCCGCGTCGGCCTGAACCGCCCCGAGTTCGACCTCCTCGGCGCGCTGCGCCGCACCGGCCACGAACTGACCCCCGGCGAACTGGCCCGCGAGACCTTCTCCTCGGGCGCCGCCGTCACCAAGCGCCTCAAACAGCTCCAGGAGCGCGGTCTGGTCGACCGGCGCGCCGACACGCGAGACCGCCGTGTCTCGCACGTCGGCCTGACCGAGACGGGCCGCGACCTGGTCGACTCGATCCTGCCCGACCAGCTGGCCTACGAGACCGTGGTCCTGGCGGGGCTCGACGAGGGCGGCCAGGGTCAACTCAGCGACCTTCTGGGTGAGTTGCTCAGCCAGTTGGAGGGGCGGCTCGGTCTTTCACCGGGGTTCCGTGGGTGAGGGCCACTCCTCGCCCTGTCAGTGGTCCTCGACGGACGCGGCCAGCAACTCCCGTGTCTCGGGCTCCACATGATCCGCGTAGTACTCGTGCAGCGCCGTGCGTCCCAGGCGGGCGGCGAGGGGCCCGTCGCCCGCGGTGATCGCTGCGAGGACCTCGCGGTGATGGGCTATGGAGCGCTCCATCCAGGCCGTGGTGTCCGTGACCCCCGCGATCTTCTTCTCGATGACCTCGACCACCGCCTCGTGCACGGCGCGTGCGCACAGGCCCAGGAGGGAATTGCCGCTCGCCTCGGCGATCGCGCGGTGGAAGAGCGCGTCCGCCTCGCTGAAGGCGTGCAGGGACGCCGGGCCGCTGCCGCTGAGGGATTCCATGCGGGTGATCTGCTCGCGCATCCGGGCGAGGTCGGCATCGCCGTGCAGACGCGCCGCAAGACGGTTGCTCTCGGCGTCCAACGCCATGCGGAACTGCACCAGTTCGCCGAGCGTGGCCACGCTGGAGCGGGTGAGGCGGCCCAGGGCCTGGCTGAGGTTGTCGGGCGATACGCCGAGCACCTCGGCCCCCAGCGGGTCGCCGGGGCGGGAGCGGATCAGGCCCGCCGACTGCAGGACGCGCAGCGCCTCGCGGACCGTGGAGCGCCCCACGCCGAATCGGTTGACCAGCTCGCGCTCGGCGGGCAGCCGGGAACCGGGAGGCAGATCACCGCTGAGGATGCGCTCCTCGATCTGCTCCGCCACCCGCTGATAGGCGCGAACGGGTGTGACCGGCCGGAACAGGTCGGTGTCGTCGGCGGCCATCGGCCCGCCCCCTCCACGGTACGTAGCTGACTCGCGATGACGGCGCGGGAAAACCAAGATCTGGTGGTTGACCCGGCCGTGAACGTGGAGGCAGAGTACGGGAACTCAACTGGTCTGACCAGTCGACTGGCTTGGCGGTCGGCCGACTTGGAGGTTCCATGCACACCAGCTCAGGGCATACCGCTTCAGGGCACACCGCCTCAGGGCCCACCGGCTCGAGCGCGCCCGTCGCCGACCCGCCCGTCGACTCCGCCGCCGTCGTCGCCTTCACCCAGGATCTGGTCCGGCTGCGTACGGTCAACGCGGCCGGGGCCACCGAGGTCGAGCGGCCCGCGGCCGAACTCGTCGCCCGGCTCTTCACCGAGTTCGGCTGGACCTACGACGTGGTGGAGGTCGCGCCGGGACGGCCCAACACCGTCGCGGTCATCGAGGGCGGGGGAGGCGAAGGCCCGACCCTGATGTTCGAAGGGCACATCGACGTCGTCACGGAGGGCGATCCGGGGGACTGGAGCGTCGATCCCTACGGCGCCGAGATCCGGGACGGCAAGCTGTGGGGGCGCGGCTCCGCCGACATGAAGTCCGGTGTCGCGGCAATGATCTACGGCGTGCGGGCCCTGCAGCTCGCAGGGCCCTTCCCCGGCCGCGTCGTCCTCGGTGTGCTGTGCGACGAGGAAGGGCTGATGCTCGGCGCGAAGGCGTTCGCCGCCACGCCGCTCGCGCGTGAGGTGGACGGGGTCATCGTCTGCGAGCCCGAGGGGTACGAGGTGTGCACCTCCGCCCGTGGCGGCATCCGGCTCCGGCTCGACCTCGACGGGGTGATGGCCCATGGCGCCATGCCGCAGGAGGCCAAGAGCCCGATCGTCGCCGGGGCGCGCATCGTCGAGGCGCTCGGCCGCGTGCAGGACTGGGCCCAGGAGCGGTACGGCACCCATCCGCACGCCGGGAGCGTGACGGTCACCCCGACCGTCCTGCACGGCGGGGACCCGGACCAGCTCAACGTCATCCCGGCCCATGGGCTCGTCGGCATCGACGTACGCACGATCCCCGGCACCGACCACGCCGAACTCATCGAGCGAGTGCGGGAGTTCGCGGTCGAGGCGGCCGGGAGTGTGGGAGTGGGCGTGGGGCTCACCGTCGTCGACGACCGGCCCGCCATCGAGATCGCCGACGACCATCCGGTGGTCGCCGCGCTCGTCGACGGACACCGTCAAGTGCACGGCAGCCCACCGCCGTTCGGTGCCGTGCCCGGCACCACGGACGGAACGATCCTCACCCGCGACGCAGGACTGCCGACCGTCGTCTACGGCCCCGGCGGCAAGTGGATCGCCCACCAGAAGGACGAGTTCGTCGAGGTGCGCGAGATCGTCGAGTACACGCGGGTGTACGCCGCCGCGGCGCGCTCCTTCCTGAACGGCGCCACCGGAGGTGCGCGATGACCTGTCCCGAAGGGCTGCCCGTCGGGGACGGCTGGGTGGCAGCGCCCGCCGACCGACCCGTGCGTTTTCCGTACGACGGCAGTGAGATCGGCGTGGCGCCGGTCGGCGACGAAGACCTCGCGGGGCGGGCCGTCGAGCATGCCGCCGCGGTGCGCGTGAGGGTCGGCAGGCTGACCGCCGGGGTGCGGCGGCAGGTGCTCTCCGGGGTCGCGGCGGCGCTTGCCGACGCGGCGGGCGACCTCGTGGACCTGCTCGTCCTCGAGACCGGGAAGCCGCGGGTCGACTGCGAGGTCGAGATGCGGCGCGCCGTGGCCACCTGGCAGTCGGCCGCGGACGAGGTGGCCCATCTGCACGGCGAGACCGTGCCGCTGGATCTCCAGCCCTCCGGGGAGGGCCTCTTCGGGTTCTGGACGCGCAAGCCCGTCGGCGTCGTGGTCGGCATCGCGGGCTTCAACTACCCGGTCCTGCTTGCCTCCCACAAGATCGCACCTGCGCTCGCCGCGGGCTGCCCGGTGATCGTCAAGCCCGCACCGGCGACACCGCTCGCCACCCTGCGGCTCGTCCATCTCGTACGGGAGCGGCTCGTGGCGGCGGGGGCGCCCGCCGCAGCGGTGCAGCTCGTCACCGGGGACGCGGAGGTCGGCCGTACGCTCACCACGCATCCGGAGGTCGCCGCGGTGTCCTTCACCGGGTCCGCAGCCGTCGGCCACCACATCGCGCGGGACGCCGCGCCCCGCAAGGTGGTCCTCGAACTCGGCTCCAACGCGGCGCTCGTCGTGGCCGCTGACGCCGATCTCGACGCGGCTGCCGACGCGGTGGTGCGCGGCGGGTTCTACGCCTCGGGGCAGGCCTGCATCTCCGTACAGCGGGTCATCGTCGTGGCCGCTGTCGCGGAGGAGTTCGAGAAGCGCCTCGTGGAGCGGCTGCCTGACGTGGTGGTCGGCGACCCCCGGGACCCTCAGACGCGCGTCGCGGCGCTCATCGACGAGACGGCGACGCGGCGGGTGCTCGACTGGGTCGGACGGGCACGGGCGGCGGGCGCGCGGCTCGTGGCCGGAGGGGTCCGTGACGCGGGCGGCCGGTGCATCACCCCGACCCTGCTCGCGGAGGTCCCCGACGGCGAACCCGCCTGGGACGAGGAGATCTTCGGCCCGGTCGTCTGTCTGCGCACGGTGCCGGACCTGGACACCGCGTACGACCTCGTCAACGCGAGCCGCTACGGCCTGCACGCGGCCGTCTACACCAACGGTCTGCGGGCCGCGCTGGAGGCCGCGGACCGTCTGGAGGTGGGCGGCGTCGTGGTGAACGAAGTCCCCGGCTACCGCAGCGACATCGCCCCGTACGGCGGTGTCAAGGACTCGGGCATCGGCCGCGAGGGCCCCAGGTTCGCGATCGAGGAACTGACGGTGACGCGGATGGTTGTCGTCCGGCCCTAGGGCCTTGGCCCCCAGGCCCTCAGTGAACAGCGGTCGGTCACCCGAAGCCCCGGCAAGAGAGGCATCACCACCATGGATTACGGCAATCTGTTCCGGCTCGACGGCCGCCGCGTCGCGGTCGTGGGCGGCGCGAGCGGCATCGGCCGCGAAGCCGCCCGCGCGTTGGTCGCCCAGTGCGCGCACGTCATCGTCGCCGACCGGGACATGTGCCGCGCCGAGCGGACGGCGGCGCTCGCGGTGGGGGAGGGCGATGCGGCGCCGGACCGGCGCACCGGCACCGCCGCCGCCAACCCCCTGGACGTCCTGGACCCCGACGCCGTCCGTGCCGCCGTCGCCGCATGGGAGCCGCTCGACGGGCTCGTCGTCACCGTCGGGGCCAATGTGCGCAAGCGCATCGCCGACTACGGCCTCGACGAGTTCGACCGCGTCATCGCGCTGAACCTGCGCTCCTATCTCACGCTCATCCAGGCCGTCGCCCCCGGCATGGCCGAGCGCGGCCGGGGGAGCGTGGTCGGGTTCGCCTCCATGCGGGCCTTCCAGGTGGAGCCGGGGCAGGGGCCGTACGCCGCGTCCAAGGCGGGCCTCGTCCAGTTGCTGCGGACCGCCGCCGCGGAGTGGGGGCCGCAGGGCGTGCGGTTCAACGCGGTCGCGCCCGGCGTCGTCCGTACTCCGCTCACCGATCAGATCGCCGCCGACCCCGCATGGTTCGATGCCTACGCCCAGGCCTCCGCGCTCAAGCGGTGGGCGCGCGCCGACGAACTCGCGGGCGCCGTCGCCTATCTGGTGTCGGACGCGTCCACCTTCGTCACCGGCACCGTGCTGAGCGTCGACGGCGGCTGGACCGCGGGACCCACCGTGAAGTACGTCATGGGGCAGTGATGTTGGATGGTCGGCATGACGACGAACAGCGCGCCCGCG
>NZ_BAAAUG010000092.1:0-54529 GCF_039533825.1 Streptomyces rectiviolaceus | reverse complement strand
CCCCCCCCTCCGTGTGACCCGACCCTCCCCCTCCGTTTCCCCGGTGTGCCCCCCTCATGCCGCCCCACAAGGAGTCCCCCCATGTCCCCGACAGCTGATGACGACGCGAAAGACAGCGCCAACGAGGGCGCGAAGGACGGTGCGAAGGACGGCGCCGACGACGGCGCGAGAGAAGGCGCGCGCGACGCCGTGGCCTCGCCCCTCGACGGCCTCCCCACCCTCCGCGGCGTGGCCCGCCCCTCCCTCTGGCTGCTCCTCGTCCCCGTCCTGCTCTACGGCTCGGCCCCGTTCGTGGCCAACCGCATCGAGCCGCGCATCCTCGGCGTCCCCTTCCTCCTGGCCTGGGTCATCGCCGCCACAGTGATCAGCCCTCTGGTCATCTGGCTCGCCGCCCGCCTCGACCCGGCGTACCGCACGAACGCTGTCGAACCCCTCCCGGCCGACGACCTCGTAGGCACCCCCGAAGGCACCTCCGCAGGCACCGACACCGAAGGAGGCCGCCGATGAACGGCAACGCAGCCGTCGCCACCACCGTGTTCGGGCTCGCCATGGCCGCCACCATCGGGATCGGCGTATGGAGCGCCCGCGGCCGGTCCAAGGGCCTGGCCGAGTGGTCCGTCTCCAGCCGCGGACTCGGGGTCCTGTTCATCTGGCTGCTCATGGCCGGCGAGACGTACACGAGCTTCTCGTTCCTCGGCACCGCGGGCTGGTCGTACTCCTTCGGCGCGCCGATCCTCTATCTGGTCGCCTATCTGACCGTCGGTTTCGCCGTCGCGTACGTCGTCGGCCCCGCACTGTGGACGTACGCGACCCGGCACGGCCTCATCTCCATCGCGGACATCGCCGAATTCCGGTTCCGCTCACGCCCGGTGGGGATTCTCGTGGCCGTCGTCGCGACGGTCTTCATCGTCCCCTACATCCAGGTGCAGATTCAGGGCATGGGCGTCGTCGTGAACGCGATGACGTACGGCAGCGTCGACCTCAAGGTCGCCGCCGTCATCTCCTTCGTCGTGGCCGAGGTGTTCATCCTCGTGTCCGGCCTTCGCGGCTCGGCGTGGGTGAGCGCGCTCAAGGACATGCTGGTGATCGTCGCCGTCGTGTTCCTCGCCGTGTACATCCCGATGCACTACCTCGGCGGCTTCAGCGACTTCATGCAGCGCATGGTGACCGAGAAGCCCGAGTGGCTGACCTTCCCCGGGCACGAGTCCGGCGGGCGCAACGCCATGTGGTTCCTGAGCACCGTGGTCCTGAACGCGGTGACGATCACCATCTTCCCGACCACCGTCGCCGGTTACCTCAGCGCGAAGAGCCCCAACGCCCTGCGCCGCAACGCGCTGCTCCTGCCCTGGTACCAACTGCTCCTGTTCGTCCCGATGGTGGTCGGTGCCACGGCGCTGTTCGTGATGCCGACCCTGGGCAATCCCGACCTGGCCCTCTTCAGTCTCGTCACCGACTCCCTGCCCTCACCCGTCGTCGCGCTCATCGGCGTCGCGGGCGCGCTCTCGGCGATCGTGCCGATGAGCGTCTTCATGCTCTCCATCGGCACGCTGTGGGGCCGAACGGTCCTGGGCGGCGGCAACGGCGCCGATCCGCGGGCGCGCCGCCGCGCGGCGGGCAAGTCGGGCGACGCGAACGACATGCGGGCCAAGCGGCTCTCCCAACTGGTATGTGTCATCGCGGGGTTGATCGCCCTCGCGGGCAGCCTCTTCTACCCCAACACCCTCGTGGAGCTCTCCGTCCTGTCGTACGAGGGACTGGCGCAGCTCGTTCCTGTCGTGCTGCTCGCTTTGTTCTGGCGGCGGTTGACCGCCAGGGCCGCCGTCGCCGGGATGCTCACCGGGCTCGTGGTGATGACCGCGCTGTGGGCCACCGACAACGACCCGTACCACGGGGTGAACGGCGGCATCATCGCGCTCGCCGCCAACCTCGTCGTGTTGCTGGCGGTCGTCTGGCTCGCGCCAGGACCTGGGCCGAGCGAGGTCCCCGCGGCCACCAACCCGGCACTCCCGGAGGAGAGGTCGGCTCAGACCGCCGTGAAGGAGCCCCGATGACGGACAGCGACGCCTTCGAGGTGCCGGGCCTCCAGGAGCCCGTGGAGATCCGGATCGACCAGTGGGGCGTCCCGCATCTGTACGCCGCGTCGCAGGACGACCTCTTCCTGGCCCAGGGCTTCAACGCCGCCCGCGACCGCCTCTTCCAGCTGGACCTCTGGCGGCGCCGCGGACTCGGGCTGCTCGCCGAGGTGTTGGGGGAGCGGTACGCCGAACACGACCGTGCGGCGCGGCTGTTCCTCTACCGCGGCGACATGGCCGAGGAGTGGCGTGCGTACGGGGACGACACGGAGCGGGTGACCGCGGCGTTCGTCGGCGGCATCAACGCGTACGTCGCGCTGTGCCGAGCCGACGCGTCACAACTCCCTCCGGAATTCGCCCTGCTGAAGTACGAGCCCGCGTACTGGCAGGCATCGGACGTGGCCCGCATCCGCAGCCACGGCCTGCAGTACAACCTGCGCGACGAGGTCGCCCGAGCCCTCACCCTGCGCGAGCACGGCCCCGAGGCGGAGGAGCTGCGCCGCCGCCGCGAGCCCGCCCCGCACCGCCTTCGCGTCCCCGAGGGCCTCGACCTGTCGGTCATTCCGGACGACGTCCTGCGCGTGTACGAGATGGCCACCACGCCCCCGTGGGCGGCGGGCGCGGCGCCCCGCCAGGGCCTGGACGGCTCCAACAACTGGGTCATCGCCCCGTCCCGGACCGCCACCGGCCGCCCGCTCCTGGCCAACGACCCGCACCGCGGGATCGCCCTGCCCGCGCTGCGCTACCTCGCGCATCTCTCGGCGCCGGGCATCGACGCGATCGGCGCGGGCGAACCGGCCCTGCCCGGCATCTCCATCGGCCACAACGGGCACGTCGCCTTCGGACTGACGATCTTCCCGATCGACCAGGAGGACCTGTACGTCTACCGCACGAACCCGGCGAACCCGCACGAGTACAGGTACCAGGACCGCTGGGAGCCGATGACGTGCGTCACGGAACCGATCCCGGTGCGCGGCGGCGAGCCCGTCCCGGCCGACCTCTGGTTCACCCGCCACGGCCCGGTCATCCGTGAACTCCCCGAATGCAACGCCGCGTTCGCGGTCCGAGCGGCCTGGCTCGGCCCCGGCATGGCTCCCTACCTCGGCAGCATGGACTACATGCGGGCGGCGAGTCCCGACGCGTTCGTCACGGCGATGCGCCGCTGGGGAGCCCCCGGCGAGAACCAGGTCTACGCGTCCCCCGACGGCACCATCGGCTGGCGCCCCGCGGGCCGCGTCCCCGTCCGCCCCGGCTGGGACGGCACCCTCCCCGTGCCGGGTGACGGCCGCTACGAATGGGACGGCTTCCTGGACGTGGAGGAACTCCCCTCGGTCCGCGACCCGGCCCAGGGCTGGTTCGCCACCGCCAACCAGCTGAACCTGCCGCCCACGTACCCCAACGCGGAGAAGACGGTGACGTACGACTGGTACGCACCGACACGCCACGAGCGCATCACCGAGGAACTCAGCGCGCACGCGTCCTGGACGGTCGAGGACTGCGTGCGACTACAGACGGACTACGTGAGCCTGCCGGGACGGCGGCTACAGGCGCTGCTCGCGGGATTGCGGGGCGGGACCACGCTGCCGGACGCTTCCGCGCCCGGCGACGCGACGGCCGACGCCTCTGCGCCCGGCCATGGCGCGTCCGGCGATGGCGCGATCGAGGGCGGCCTGCCAGGGGATGGCGCGTCCGCGCATGCGGTGGTGGGAGATGAGGCCGGTGCTGGCACTGCGGCGGGCACGCCTGAGTCTGGGCACCTCGCCGACTCCGGCGCCCGGTATGCGGTGGTGGGCGATGATGCCGGTGTCGGCAGCGTGGCGGGTGCGGGTGAGTCCGGGGGCCTTGCTGACTCCGGTGCCTTGCGCGCGGCGACGGGTGGTGAGGCTGGTGTTGGCAGCGTGGCGGGTGTGGGCGAGTCCGGGCGTCCCACCGCCCCCGGTGCCCGGTATGCGGTGGTGGGTGGTGATGCCGGTGTTGGCGCTGCGGCGGGCGTGGGTGAGCCCGGGCACCTCGCCGCCCCCGGCGTTCCCCTCGCCACCGCCCTCGCGCTCCTTCGCGAATGGGACACCCGCCTCACCGCCGACTCCCCGGCCGCCGCCCTCTTCGAGGTCTGGTACCGGCGCCACCTGCGTCCGGCCCTCCTGGCGCGGGCCGTCGACGGGATCGTCGGCGAGGGGCAGCGTGACCGGGCCCTTGCCCGGGTGCTTCCCGCCGAGGACGCGGCGGCGGACGCCCGCGTCGATCTGGAGCTCCTGGACGGTGACCCGGACCCCGCGCTACTGCTCGGCACGCTCGCCGCGGCCTTCGGCGAACTCACCGGGCTCCTGGGGGCCGACCCGGCGGCTTGGTCCTGGGGCGCCCTCCACCACGCCCACCCGCACCACCCCATCGCCGCCCTGCTCGACGGGCCCGCCCCGCAATGGGCCTCCGTCGGGCCCGTTCCGCGCGGCGGCAGTGGGGACACCGTGGGAGCCGCCGCCTACGGGCCCGGGTTCCGGCAGACCGCGGGGGCCACCTTCCGGCTCGTCGTGGACGTCGGCTCCTGGGACGACTCCGTGGCGATGAACTCGCCGGGGCAGTCCGGCGTTCCGGGCAGCCCGCACTACGACGACCTGTTCGCGAGCTGGGCCGCGGACGGGTCCTTCCCGCTGCTCTACTCCCGCGAGGCGGTGGAGAAGCACACACGGCGGACGATTACGCTGCGACCGTCCGCCGGGACGGATCAGGGGGCGGCCGAACCGAAGGGCAGGTAGTCCACCTCGTACCCGAAGTAGCGGGGACCGGCCAGCGCGAGGCCCTCCTCGGTGATCCAGCGCGGGTCGCAGCGGGCGGCGATGACGCTGACGCGCAGGCCGTAGCGCAGGCCTTCCGTGGTCACCGGGTCACCGGTCTCGCTGTCCAGGACGCAGATCAGGTCGGGCGTGGTCGCCACGGTCACCCCGTCGCGCGTGGCGAGCAAGTGCTCGTTCTGGAAGCCGAGTTCGAGCACCCGGCCCGCGTCACCCCGCGTCCCCTCGACGCGGGCGTGACCGCGCGCGAAGCCGCCCTCCGTGCGACGGACCACGTCGACCACCTTGCCCGTCAGGAGAGGGATGCCATCCAGCGTCGACCGCGCCGCCGCCACCGGATCGCCGTGCGCGGCGCGCGCATCCCGCACCACAGCGCCGAGCCGCCCGGCGAGCGTCAGCGTCGCAGGGACCAGACCGTCGGCGAGCTGGTCGCCCCGCAGCACCGTGTCCGCGCAACTGATCTGGCAGCCGAGCTCCACGCACACGGCGCGCGCGATCCGCTCGGCCGCGTGATTGTCGACGGCCTCGACGATGACCGTGTTGCCCTTGTCGTCGGCGAGCGCCATCGGCGAGTTGGTGATCCCGGCGAGCCCGGGCAGCACCATCTGCGCCTCGGGGAACGCCCGCCCCATCGCGTCCCCGTCCACGAGGGGAAGCCCGGCCCGCGCGGCGCACGCGATCGGCAGCATCGAGTTGACCCCGCCGACCTCCAGCGCGGTGAGGTGCGTGGCCCGCCGCCCGAGGTGCCGCTCCAGGGCGCGCAGCGCGGCCAGGTCCTCCCGGCCGTTGGGCACACGCTCAAGGAGGACGGTGGGCGCGCCCATGCCGGAGATGGGGACGACGGTCGCGTCGGCGTCGACCGCGTCGATCGGGACCACCCGCACCGGACCGTGCGCGCGGATCGCCTCGCGCGCGAGGAGTTTGCCGATGTAGGGGTCGCCGCCCCCGCCCGTGCCGAGGATGCCCGCGCCCCGGGCGATGTCGTCGAGGTTGTCGAGGGTGATCTCACGCATGGGAGATCGCCCCGGCGCCGGCCCCCGTGGCCTCGGGGAGACGCCCGAGGTCGAGATCGCCCACCGCCTTGACGCGGATGCGCGTCGCACCGCCGGGCAGATAGGCGAGCGGCACCTCCTCGATGTCGACGACGCGTACGCTCCCGGGGCGCGCCCCGGCATCCAGCGCACGCCCGACGGCATCCTCGCGGGCCCCGGCGAGCACCGAGTCCCGGCGCCCTTCGGGGACGTGGAAGACCCGGTCGATCTCGCCGCCGACCTGCGCGATCGCCGCTCCCACCGCGTTGGCCACGTCGAAGTGCCCCGGCCTGCGCACATCGGCGAAGCCGGGCAGTACATCGGGGACGAGGACGGATCCGCCGCCCACGGCGACCACCGGAAGGACCGCCGCCGATGTCCGCATCCGGTCGACGCCCTCGGCGAGCCGCTCGGCGATGCGGTCCAGGGCGCGCTCGGTGAACTCCCGCCCCAGATGGGCGACATGGGTGCCGTCCCCGATGTCCGCCCGCCCCGCGGCCACCGCCAGATCCGTCGCCGTCAGCCGCGTACCGCCGAAGACGAGCGCCTCGTCCGTGAGCACGTAGCCGACCGACCGCGGTCCCGTCTCACCGTCGCGCGACACCCAGGATCCGCCACCGATGCCGAGCGAAAGCACGTCAGGTGTACGGAAGTTGGTGCGGATCCCCGCGGCCAGGCTCTCGCCCGCCGCCTCGCGCGCAAAGCCCCCGGCGAGGATGCCGATGTCGGCCGTCGTGCCGCCCACGTCGACGACCGCGCAGTTCCCGAGGCCCGAGAGGAGGGCCGCGCCCCGCATCGAGTTGGTCGGCCCCGAAGCGAAGGTCGCGACGGGGCAGGTGCGCGCGAAGTCGACGTCCATGAGCGTCCCGTCGTTCTGCGACAGAAAGAACGGCGCCGTGATCGACATCTCGGCCAGCGCCTTCCCGAACGACTCGACGATGACGGTGGCCAGGTCCCGCAGCGACGCGTTGATGATCGTGGCGTTCTCGCGGGCGAGCAGCCCGACCCGGCCGAGCTCGTGCGAGAGCGAGAAGTGCACGCCCACGCCCAGCTCGGACCGCAGGATCTCGGCGGCCAGCCGCTCGTCGGCCTCCGCGACCGGCGAGAAGACCGAGGACACGGCGACCGAGGTGAGCCCGCGCGCGGCGATGTCGGCGGCCGTCCGCTTCAGCTCGTCCGGGTCGAGCGGCGACAGCGGCCGCCCGTCGAACTCCCGTCCGCCGTGGCAGAGAAAGCCGTGCCCGCCGACGGCGGCCCGCTGCCGCGCGGGCCAGTCCGCCATGGGAGGCAGGGCCGCGGTGGCGGGAAGGCCCAGGCGCACGGCCGCCACGGGAGTGAGCCGGGCGCCCTCGACGAGCGCGTTGAGGAAGTGCGTGGTGCCGATCATCACCGCGGTGACGGATTCGACGGGTGGTGCCAGGGCCCGGATCGCCGCGGTGACACCGGAGGTGATGTCGGGGGTGGTCGGTGACTTGGCGGCCGCGAGGACGCGGTCGTCGTGCCCGAGAAGGGCGGCGTCGGTGTTGGTCCCACCGACATCGATGCCGATACGCATGGTGGTGGAGTCCTTAGTGTGGCGACGGGCGTGTGACGCGTAGTACGGACGTGACGCGCGCCGTGATCAACCAGGCGGCGAGAGGGCACCTCGGAGGGGCGTCCGCCGGCCGTCTGACGGCGGCATCGACCTTCAGACGACGGCCGCGGCTTTCCGGAGCCCCGGCAAGCCGAAGCGGCGCCTACCCCACCACTGGTAGTCGCCGCCCGGCCGCACGACCAGGGAGGTAGTGGCCGCCCCGGCGTGCGCGCGTTCCCCGGTGGTACTCCCACACAGAGGCCGGCGCTCGCTGCTTGCGAGCACCGGCCTCTGAGCGCATGCACGAATCCGTATCGGCCCTACAGGCCGTATCAGCCCTACGGGAACAGCGGCTTCTCCGGAGCCATCGAGTGCCCCGCAACCTCCGCCGTCACCCGCGCGTGGATCTCCTCCGGCGAGAGATAGACGTCCGTCAGCTCGAAGTCCGCGAGCGTCGCGGGCCGTTGGGACTGGAACCCGGTCCGTACGAAGTCGTCGCCCGCGAGGGCGTTGAGCCCCCAGTTCGCTGCCGTGCGGAAACGCGCGGTGACGGTGCGCAGCGCCCCCAAGTGGTAGCCGCGCGCGACGACTTGAGCGGGCAGCCCGGTCAACTGCACGCCCAGCGGCTTCGATACGGCCTGGATGCCGCCGAGGTCGACGACCAGGCCCATGTCCTTGTGCCGGTAGGCGGTCATGGGCGTGCCCCGCAACGCCGCGGTGATGTTCTTCGCGGCGGCCCATCCCTGGCGCATCGCGTGCTGCGCGGTCGGCGGGCAGATCGCGTCGCCGCCCTTGGCGAGGTCGGGGACGGCCGCCGCGTCGCCGAGCGCGAACACGCCGTCCATGCCCGGCACCGTCAGCTCCGGGTCGACGACCAGGCGGCCCCGGTTGGTCTCGGCGCCCAGCGTGGCGATGAGGGGGCTCGGCGCGACGCCCGCGGTCCAGATCAGCGTGTGGCAGGGCAGCGTGCGCCCGTCGGTGAGCGTGACGGTGTCCTCGGTCACCTTGTCCACCGTGACCCCGAGCGACACATGAAGGCCGCGCCGCCGCACGATGTCGAGGGCCTTCTCCCCGAGCCGGTCGCCAAGCTCGGGCATCAACTTCGGTGCCACATCGACCAGATGCCACTTGATCTGCGACGCGTCGAGCCCGGGATAGCGCTTGACGGCGGCACTCGTCAGACGATGCAGATAGGCCGCCGTCTCCGTGCCCGCGTACCCGCCACCGACGACCACGAACTGCAGCCGGGCCTCACGCTCGGCCCGGTCCGAGCTCGCCGCGGCCAGGTCGAGCTGCGAGATCACGTGGTCGCGGATCCAGGCGGCCTCGGCCAGCGTCTTCACGCCCACGGCGTGCCGGTCGACACCCGGGATGTCGAACTGCCGGGTCACGCTGCCCGGGGTCAGGACGAGGTAGTCGTAGCGCTCCACGACCTCCTCGCCGTTGATCTTCCGTACGATCACGGCCTTCGCGTGCGGGTCGACCCCGATGGCCCCGCCCGGCACGATCGCCGTACGGCGCAGCATGCGGCGCAGCGGCACCGCGACCGACTGCGGGGTCAGCACGCCCGACGCGACATGGGGGAGCAGCGGTAGATACAGCTGATGGTCCTGCGGGCTGATGAGCCGCAGTTCGGCGTCCTGTGCCTTGAGCGTCCGCTCCAGCTTGTGCGCGCACTCCATACCGGCGAAGCCACCGCCGATGATCAGAATCCGGGGACGTTGCATACGAGATCGCTCCAGGGTTGGGCGAGGGGTCCGGTCAATCCTCCGACGAGGGGCGGCCCGGCGCACGTCGGGTGCGCCGGGCGAGGGGCCCGAGTACCCCCGATCCGTCGGACGATTGCACCCGAACCGTCGGATCAGCCGTCTGCCCCCGCGAGCCGGAGATAGTCCCACGGATCATGGGCGTTGAGGACGGTGAACTCGTCCGTACGGGTGTCAGTCGTCGTCGGCGATGAAGTCTGTTATCGCGGCAGCGACAGCTTCGGGCTGCTCGTCGGGGATGAAGTGTCCGGCGTCGGGCACGACGATTCCGGTGGTGTTGTCGGCCCATGGGCTGATGGAGCCGGCCATGTCCGGAACGGAGCCGTGGCTGCTGGAGATTCCGAGGATGGGCACGGTCAGGTGCCGCCGCTCGAGCGCCTCGCGGTTCTTGCGCGCTGACTCCGCGGCGTCTTGGTAGTACGCGAGGGAAGCGTGCAGGCCGCCGTCGGCGGCGACGGCCGCCGCGTAGTGGTCGAGTTCGGCGTCGTCGAACGTGTCGGGAGACAGGGCCTTCACCTTCAGGAACCAGCCGACGTACTCGCGTTCGCGGCCGGCCAGCAGCGTCTCGGGCAGGTCGGGCACGATGTGGAACGCGAAATGCCAGGTTTTCCACGCTCGATCCGGGTCGGTGGGAATTGACTCCGGGAGAGTGATACCGGGAATTCCGGCGTCGAGCAGAGCGACCCCGCGCAGGTGGCTCTCGAAGTTGAGGGCGAGGGAGAAAGCGACCCAGGCGCCGATGTCGTGGGCGACGAGGGTGTAAGTCGACACTCCGAGAGCTTTCACGGCGGCGTGGACGTGCGCGGCGACCGCGTGCGTGTCGTAGCCGCGCTCCGGACGCTCGGAGTGGCCCTGACCCGGCAGGTCGATCGCGATGACGTGGAACCGGTGGGTGAGGCCGGGCATCACTTTTCGCCAGGCCCACCAGGTTTGCGGGAATCCGGCGAGCAGGACGACGGCCGGGCCGCTCGGCCGTCCGCCTTCGACGGCATGAAGGCGGACGCCGTCCGCGTCGACCCAGCGGTGAGTGAATCCGGGCAGATGCTGCAGGGGCAGGTCGCGGACGGGGTTGCTTTCGGGGACATGCGGAGTGCTGGTTGCTGGGCCGGTCACCGGGATCCTCCGTCGGTGTCAGGTGCGAATGACCACGTTTGAACGCTAACACATCTTGAACTAACCAGTTCAAGATGAAATGATGCGGAACACAACACAGTCCGAACCATCGACGCATCGGCAAGGAAGTGCCGCGTGGCAGGCAAGAAGCAGTTCGACATGGACACGGCGCTCGACGCCGCGATGATCCAGTTCTGGCGCGACGGCTACGCCGACACCTCATTGGACGATTTGTCTCGGGCAACCGGCCTGAACCGCAGTTCCATCTACTCCTCCCTCGGTGACAAGGACACGCTCTTCCTGCGCTGCCTGGATCTCTACGCCGCGCGCTATGGCGAGAAGTACGACGCCGCCCTTTCGTGTGCGGCCTCGGAACCTGTTGCCGCTGTACGTGCGTTCTTCGACGTCACCCTCGAGCGCATCGCCGATCCCGAACTACCTGATGGATGCCTGATGGCCCAGTCGGTCATGGCAGTTCCAGTGCTGAGTCCGAGCGTCGCAGCGCACGCCAAGCAGGCGTTCGGCTTGCAGCGCCTGCGCCTGCGCGCCGCGCTGAAGGCCGGCCGACTGGCCGACCAGGACGCCGAGGCCTTCGCCGTACACGCGGCGGCTGTGAACCAGTCGCTCGCCGTCATGAGCAGGGCCGGGGCGAGCCCGGCGCAGCTCCTGGCCATCGTGGGCGTGACCGTTGACGCGCTGTCACAGGCGCTGCGCGCGCAACGAATCTGATACGGCCGTCGGACGGGCCCGCACTCGTTCGCGCCACCGGATGAGCCAAGAACCCGCGCGCTTGAGCTCATCGCGGATGGCGCGCGGTGGGGCTCCGTCGTGAGCTGCGGTGTCTGGGCTATGGGCGGTACCGCAAGGGGTGGTCCGCCGGAACTTCGACGATGACGATCTTGACGCCGTCCGGGTCCGCGATCCACATCTCGACCAGACCCCAGGGCTCCTTCACCGGCTCCCGCACCACCTCCACCCCCTGTGCCACGAGCTCCGCATGCGCCGTCCGCACGTCCGCCACCTGCAGCCACAGCTGGAGGCCGGGGGAGGGCGGGGTCTGGGAGTGGCCGGAGACCTCGAGGAAGCCGCCGCCCAGGAAGTAGACCGTGCCGCGTTCGGGGCCCGTGCCGAACTCGCGGTAGACGGCGAGGCCAAGTGCGTCGCCGTAGAACGCGCGTGAGCGCTCGGGGTCGGTGGGACGGAGAAGGATCCTGCTGCTCAGTACATGCACCATGCAGCCGCACCTTAGTGGGGGGATACCCTCGGCGGTGCCTCGCCCACGCCGCGCCCGACAGCGGTGGGCCAGAGAGATCGGAGAACCCGCCCCATGGACACCGCACCGCGCCCCAGCACGAGCGACCTCACCTTCCGGGACGCCACCGACGCGGACGTCGACGCGCTCGTCGCGCTCATCGAGTCGGCGTACCGCGGCGACAGCAGCCGGGCCGGCTGGACCACGGAGGCGGACATCCTCCAGGGGCAGCGGACCGACCCGCAGGGTGTCGTCGACGTCATCAAGTCACCCGCGAGCAAGCTGCTCACGGTTGAGCGGGACGGTGAGGTCGTCGCCTGCTGCCAGCTCGAACACCGCGGTGAGCACGCCTACTTCGGGATGTTCGCGGTGAGCCCGGCGCTCCAGGGCGCGGGCCTCGGCAAGGTGATCATGGCGGAGGCCGAGCGGACTGTCCACGAGGCGTGGGGTGCGAAGGAGATGCATATGACCGTGATCTCCGTACGCAATGACCTCATCGCCTGGTACGAGCGCCGCGGTTACCGCCGTACGGGAAAGATGACCCCCTTCCCGTACGGCGACGAGCGGTTCGGCATTCCGCAGCGGGACGACCTGCAGTTCGAGCTGCTGGTCAAGTCCCTCGGCTGAGCGCGGACCCCGAGGAGAGTCAGGCCGTGAAGCGGCCCGTCCGCTTGATCTCCGGATAGTCCGTGGTCGCGCCGTCCAGCTGCAGCGCGCGCACGAGCCGCAGATCGTCCTGCGTGTTCACGACCCAGCCGATGATCCGCAGGTCGGCCTTCTTGGCACGCTGGACGATCTCCAGCGTCAGGCGCCTGATGTTCAGTACGAGGGTGGTGGCGCCGACCGCCGTGGCGCGCTCCACGACGTCGGTGCCGTAGCGGCTCGCGACGAGCGCGGTGCGTACGCCAGGGACGAGGCGCGCGATCTCGGCGATCGCCTCGTCGTGGAAGGAGATCACCTCGACGCGGCCGACCAGATCGCGCCGGTGCATCACCTCGGCGAGGGCGCGGGCGGCGGCCACGTCCTTGATCTCGGCCTGCAGCGGCGCCTTCACGGCATCAAGGACCTCTTCGAAGACGGGAATGCGCTCGCCGCGTCCCGCGTCGAGTTCTCGCAGCTCGGCCAGGGTCTTCTCGGCGATCGGTCCCTTGCCGTCGGTCGTACGGGCCACGTCGGCGTCGTGCATGACGACGAGGGCGCCGTCCTTGCTCAGATGCAGATCGAGCTCGATGAGATCGAGGCCCGCGGCTTGCGCGGCGATGAAGGACCGGAGGGTGTTCTCGGGTTCGACACCCATGACCCCGCGATGACCGATGGTGAGGAAGTTCAAGGTTCACTCGCTTCCGTCGACGGCGGCTCGGTGGCCACGCGGCGAGGACGGGAGTACCACGCGGCAAGGTCGCAGCCTAACGGCCCGCCTCCGCGATGGAACCGCCCGTACGGGGTTGCCCCGAAGAATCGGAGTCGCCCGTTCTGCTTCCCGCGATCCCGAGCAGGACCCCGGTGATGACGGCGGCGACAAGGACGGCACGGGTGGTCACAGGCGCACTGCTCCATACGGCGGGGTCGGCTGACCCCGCCCGTCCTACCGGCTGGGAGCCCCACGCCGCGAGCCACGTCACCCGTCGGTGGGCGAGTCCTCGGGGGGTTGACCGGAGGCCGAGGGTCCGGTCATTTCCGTGAGATCGGCCAGCATCGCCTCCGCAAGGTCGACCTCCGCCTCAAGCCGCCGCCCGCTCCAGCGGAGCGCGATCTGCGGATGCGTCCACGCCTCATCGCCGTCCGCGCGGGCGAGCGCGTCGTGCACCTCCTTGAGCTCGCCCCGGGTGTGTGCGATGTGCTCGGACACCAGGGCCCGCAGGTGCTCGGGCGCCGTCAGGTGCCCGAGCCATACCCGCAGGAGCAGCGGGTGCTTCAGGACGGGCGGCCCCGCGTCCTCGGCGCCCCCCGCCCATCCGACGAGCGCCGCGCGTCCCTCGGCGGTGATGGCGTACGACCGCTTCGCGCGGGGCTCCTCGGGCCCCGAGCGCCGCGACGAGGCGTACCCGAGCGCTTCGAGGCGGCGCAGTTCGGCGTAGATCTGGCTGATGGCGGGCGACCAGTAGAAGTGGCGCAGGGAGGCGTCCGCCCACTTCTTCAGTTCGTACCCGGTCCGCTCGCCGGGGAAGGAGAGCAGGCCGAGCACGGCCCACGCGGTCGGCGGCAGCTCGGCGGGCCGCTGCGGTGGGCCGGGACGCTGCGGTGAGCCGGAACGCTGCGGTGAGGTGGGACGAAGGGCTGCCATATGACTGATTGAAGTGAGGCTCACGGCGTCGGCGCAAGATGTGTGCGGTGCGAAAGGCGCGCCGGGGTATAGGGGGTTCATGAGTGATCTCCGCAGGCCGCCCTTCCGCAGGCTGTTCGGCGCCACCGACCGCCTTGCCTTCCACCACGTGGCCGCCCGCTCCTGGCCGGCGGCGGAGCCGGTGCTGCCACGGCTGAGCCGGAGCGCCGACCACGGACTGCTGTGGTTCGGCATCGCCGCGGGGATGTGGGCCTTCGGTGGGGCGCGCGGCCGGCGCGCCGCGGTGCGCGGGGTCGCATCCCTGGCCCTCGCGTCGGCCACGGTCAACACCCTGGGCAAGAGCGCGGTGCGCCGCTCACGGCCGGTCCTGGACGCGGTGCCGGTGATCCGGCACCTGTCCCGGCAGCCGGTCACCAGCTCCTTCCCCTCCGGGCACTCGGCGTCGGCGGCGGCCTTCGCCACGGGAGTGGCCCTGGAGTCGCGGGGGATGGGTGCGGCCGTGGCCCCGGTCGCGGCGTCGGTCGCCTTCTCCCGCGTCTACACCGGAGTGCACTACCCCAGCGACGTCCTGGTCGGCGCGGCCCTCGGCCTTGGCGCCGCCTACGCGGTGCGCGGCATGGTGCCCTCCAGGGCGCAGCTGCCGCCGCCCGCGCGGCCCCGTGCGGACGCGCCCGCACTGCCGGACGGCGAGGGCCTTGTCGTGGTGGTGAACCCCTCATCCGGGGCCCAGCCGCAACTCATGGACCCGGTCCGGCAGTTGAAGACGGTCCTGCCCCGTGCCGAGGTCGTGCTGTACGAGGAGGAAGCGGGGCCGCTGCCCAAGGTCCTGGAGGAAGCGGCCAGGGACGCCGCCCGGCGCGGCGGGGTCTTCGGCGTGTGCGGCGGAGACGGCACGGTGAACGCCGCCGTGACCCCGGCCCTGCGCTTCGACGTGCCGCTCATGGTGCTGCCCGGCGGAACGTTCAACCACTTCGCCGCCGACCTGGGCGTCGACACGGTCGCGGACGCCTGCGTCGCCCTCGCCCACGGCAGTGCCGTACGGGCCGACGTCGGCCGGATCAAGCCCCTGGGCGGGACCGGTCCTGACGGCCGGACGCACTCCGAGCCGGTGTACTTCCTGAACACCTTCAGCCTCGGCGCCTACCCCGAGCTCGTACGCATCAGGGAGGAATGGTCCCCGAAGGTCGGCGGTCCGCCCGCCGCGCTGCTCGGCGTCGCCCAGATCCTGCACACCGGGCAGCCGCTGCGCGCGGTGGTGAACGGAAAGGCCCGCTCGATGTGGCTGCTCTTCGCGGGCAACGGCGCCTATCGCAGCACCGGCATCGCCCCGGTGCGCAGGCACGACCTGGCCGACGGGCTGCTCGACGTCCGTATCGCGAACGGCGGGCACTTCGCGCGCACCCGCCTGCTGGCGGCGGCGCTGGCCGGCCAGCTGGCCAAGACCCGCCTGTACGCGTCCGCCAAGGCCCAGCGCCTGGTCATCTCCGGCCTGCCCGACGGCACACAGATGGCGTACGACGGCGAACTCGCCCCCGCGCCCGCCGCGCTGCTCCTCGACAAGCTCCCCGAAGCGCTCACCGTCTACCGGCCGACCTCCGACTGACCGCGGCGCCGGCGGGGAGGGGCATCCGGCAGGGAGGGCAGTCGGCAGGGAGGGCATTACGCCAAGCGGCGCATTCGGCGTGCGGTCCTGGCCCGTCGCCAGTGTGCTGGCGGTCATGGGCTACGACATAGACAGCCCGCGTGAAGCGGGCACCACACGACGTGACGTACTGAGCGTCGCCGCGGTCCTCCTGGCCGGCGGCGCCTTCACGGTGGCGGGCCCCGCGCCGCACGCCGCCGCGGAATCCGACGGCGGCTGCGGCGTCGGCTACGACGAGGAGTTCGAGGAAGATCTCGCCGAGGCGGACGAGGCGATCACGGACGACCGCGCGCTCGCCCCCCAGGGACCTCCCGGCAGATTCGCCCTGCCGCTGCGCAGACGCTTCCGCGTCACCGCCCGGTACGGCGTGCGGGGCAACTGGCTCGCCGGGCACCACACCGGCATCGACCTCGCCGTCCCCTCGGGAACCCCGGTGCACGCCGTGGGCGGGGGCACGGTGGTCCTGGCGCGCTGGTCGGGTGCGTACGGCAAGGCGGTGACGGTGCGGCTGCGGGACGGGCACTACGCCGTGTACGCGCACCTCTCCCGCATCTCGGTGCGCCAAGGGGCCCGCATCGGCGTCGGCGACCGGCTCGGCCGCAGCGGGGCCACAGGGCGGGCCACCGGACCGCACCTCCACCTGGAGATCCGGGCCCGGCGCGGCTACGGGTCGGACATCAATCCGGTCCGCTACCTCGCGAGGCGTGGCGCCCGGCTGCTGTGAGGTCCAGGGGGCGACGGCTCAGGCCTGTGCGGTGGGGCGGACGACGATGTCGCCCACGTCGACACCGTCCGGCTGCTCGACGGCGAAGGCGATGGCGCGGGCGACCGCGTCCGGCTCGAGCCCGGACTTCTCCATGGTGTCGGGGAGCTGGGCCCTCACCTCGGGGTCGATGTGCTCCGCGAACTCCGTGCGGACGTAGCCCGGCGAGACGACGGTGACGCGCAGGCTGTCACCGGCTTCCTGGCGCAGGCCCTCCGAGACCGTGCGGACGGCGTTCTTCGTGGCGGCGTACACGGACTGGAGCGGGACGATGCGTAGCCCGGCGGTGGAGACGGTGTTGACGAAGTGTCCTGAGCCCTGCTCCCGGAAGACGGGCAGGGCGGCGGCGATGCCGAAGAGGACACCCTTGAGGTTGACGTCGATCATCTGCTCCCAGTCCTCGACGCGGAGATCGTCCAGGGGAGAGATCAGACCGATCCCGGCGTTGCTGACGAGGACGTCGAGCCTGCCGAACCGTTCGCGTGCCAGCTCGACGAGGCCGTTCAGGTCCGCGAGCCGCGTCACGTCCGTGCGCGCCCAGGCGGCTTCTCCGCCGGCCTGCTCGATGCGGGCGGCCAGCGCCCGAAGACGCTCCGGGCGGCGCGCTCCGAGCACGACCTTCGCGCCGCGCTCGGCGAGGAGCAGGGCCGTCGCCTCGCCGATGCCGCTGCTTGCGCCCGTGATCGCCACGACCTTTCCTTCGATTCCCGACATGATCGGCAGTCCTTTCAGAGGGGTCCTCCCGCGGGGAGGGGGAAGGGGAGGGCAGGGCAGTTCCGTGCCCAGGGGTGGTTAAAGTGGAGGCGCCGCCACTTCGCTCGACCAGGCTAAGTGGAGACGCCTCCACTTAGCAAGCGACGGCAAGGGACAGCAAGCGACGGCAAGTGAAGGCGTGCGGAGGGAAGAGAAGCAGAACGAAGGCAGGGGAGAACCGCCGATGGCCCGAGAGGCAGGCCGCCCGCTGAGGGCGGACGCGCAGCGCAACCGGGACAAGATCCTGGCCGCGGCAGTGCGGCTGTTCACCGAGGAAGGGCTCGACGCGCACTTCGAGCGCGTCGCACGGGAGGCGGGCGTCGGGACCGGCACCCTCTACCGGAACTTCCCGACGCGGGAGGCGCTGATCGAGGCGGCCTACCGCAACGAAGTGGCCCGGCTGTGCGACGCCGTACCCGACCTCCTGGCGACGATGCCGCCTCGGGACGCCCTGCACGCGTGGATGCGCCGCTTCCTCGACTATGTGACCGCCAAGCTCGGCATGGCCGAAGCGCTGCGCTCCGTCGTCGCCTCGGGGGGCAACCCCTATGGCGAGAGCCGCGAGATGATCCAGGAGGCCCTCTCCTCGCTCATGGAGGCGGGGGTCGCCGCCGGTGACGTCAGGTCCGACATCCGTCCGACCGACCTGTTCGCCGCGCTGGCCGGCATCGGCCTCACCTCGGCCGGGCCCGACCAGCGGGAGCAGGCCGAACGCCTCGTAGAGCTCACGCTGGACGGACTTACGCCCAGGGACCGGTGACCCCAGCGGGCCATCGCCACGTCCCTAGCCGCCCACGCTGCTCCGGCCCGCGAGCGCGGCGGAGGTCGTCGTGGTGTGGGCTCCAGGATCTGCAGGGTGTGGTCGTGCCCGGAGAGGATCAGATCGGCCCTGCCGCACACCACCTGTTCGTAGAGCTCCTTGAGGTGGATCCCGCTCGTGTAGTGGCCGATGACGAAGCCGTCGTACGAACCGGCGCTGCCGTGCTTCCCGTTGTTCAGGTAGGGGTGGTGGCCCAGGACCACCTTCCAGCGGGCCCTGGACGCGGCAAGCGCGGTGTCCAGCCACTGCCGCTGGGCGCGCATGTAGGGGCCGTCCCACCGGTAGTGGGGCGAGGTCTGGGCGACGGTCGATGCGACGGGGTTGGTGTCGAGGGCGAAGAACTCCACCACCGGGTCGCCGCGCCCCGGGGCCTCGGAGGACGGCAGCGTGACGTTGTAGTAGCGGCTCGGCATGTACCAGCGCGGCGAGGACGCCGCGTAGGAGACCTCGCGGTCGCCGCGCGATGGGTCGCCGCCGCTGCCCGGGATCAGGCCCGAGCAGTCGTGGTTGCCGAGGACCATGAGCCAGGGGACGTCGATGCCGGTGTTGGGCGTCTCGAACTTGTCCCGGAACTCGGAGTCGTGGTCGGACTCGGGCCCGTTCTCGTAGATGTTGTCACCCAGGCCGACGGCTAGCGATATCCCTTCGGCACGGCACACCCGCCGTGCGGCCTCGGTCACGGCCAGCTGCTCCTCGCCGCCGGTGCCGGAGTCGCCGGTCACCAGAACGGCGAACTCCCCCTGCTGGTTCGGTGCGTCGGGGAAGGGGAACTTCGCGACTCCCTGGGTCGCCGTGGCCTGGCGCGCGCCGAAGGGCAGCACGGCGAGCGCGGCTCCGGCGGCGGCTCCTCCGAGCAGGGTGCGCCGGTGCAGGGTGAGGGCCTGTGGGCCCCACTTGTCGGCGAGGTCACGGGCGAGCGGCGCGTCGGCCCGAAGCCACTGCTTCTCGGTCAAGTCCGCCCTGGGCGGGATCAGTTCGTCATCGCACATCCGAGCGTTCTCCCATATCGGCGCGGACAGCGGAAGACGATCAGGCGAACTGCCGGTGGCGGCCACCGGGCCGGAGCCCGCTGCGAGCCCGCTGCCAACCCCGGCGCGACCCCCGAGCCCCCTGCTCGGCGGGCCGGCGGCCGGCGTCGTAGGGTCACCGGCGTGGAGCTCAGACACCTGTCGGGATTTGTCGCCGTCGCCGAGGAACTGCACTTCGGCCGCGCCGCCGACCGCCTGCACATCGCCCAGTCGCCCCTGAGCCAGCAGATCAAGCTCCTGGAGCGGGACCTCGGGGTCAAGCTGTTCGACCGCACCACCCGCACCGTCCGCCTCACCCCGGCCGGCCAGGCGCTCCTGGAGCCCGCCAGGCGGCTGCTCGCCGACGAGGCGGCGGTACGGCGCACGGTGCGGGCCGCCCACCTGGGAGAGGTCGGCCGGGTCAGCGTCGGCTTCGCCGGGGCCAGCAGCTACTCCGCGCTGCCGCTGCTCACCCGCGCCGTCAACTCCCAACTCCCAGGCATCGAGCTGGTGTTGGAGGGCCAGACGTACACGGGCGAGGCGCTGCGGCGGGTCGCCGACGGGTCGCTCGACATCGGCTTCGTGGCGTTGCCCGTGCGGCGCGGCATCACGGCACGCGTGGTGCGCATGGAGCGGCTGGTGCTCGCCCTGCCCGACAGCCATCCGCTGGCCGCGCGGCCCGAGGTCCCGGTGAGCGAACTGGCGGGCGAGCCCCTCGTGACGTTCCCGCTGTCCCGGGAGTCCGCCGTGCGCGAGGCCATGGTGCAGGCTTGCCACGAGGCCGGGTTCGCGCCCCGGATCGTGCAGGAGGCGCCGGACTCGTACAACATGCTGGCCCTGGTGGGGGCGGGCGTCGGCCTCGCCGTCGTGGTGGAGTCGGCCCGCAACATCCATCTGGAGCACGTCGTCTTCCGGCCGCTCGCCGGGGACGACGTACCGGTCCTTCCCATCGCGCTCGGCTGGCGCACCGGCAACCGGTCGGCGGCGCTGCACGCGGTTCTTCGGGTGGCGGATGAGGTCCTGCCGGTACCCGCCGATGCCCCGGATTCTGCTGGATGACGTCTCAGTGCGGGCCGTTATTGGTCTTGGACACCTCCTAATGGTGGAGGGCAGAGTGATCCACGTCTCGCGACGGAGCGAGGACCGGTAGCCGGCCGCTCGGCTCCCTTCCCCACCTCGTCGCCCTCCGTCGCGGGATCTGCCGCCACGAGAGGACGCTCGTCATGCAGCAAGACGCCCCGCTCCCCGGGGAATCGAACGATGCCCCGGCCCCAGGGGCACCGGAAGCCCCCGATCCACGACTCGCCCGCGAGGCGCGCCGCGCGGGCGTCACCGCGTTCGTCGGTACCACCATCGAATGGTTCGACTTCTACATCTACGGGTCCGCTTCGGCCCTGGTCCTCGGAAAGATCTTCTTCGCCGAGGCCTCGCCCGCCGTCGGTACCCTCGCGGCCTTCGCCACCTTCTGGGTCGGCTTCCTCGCCCGCCCCCTCGGCGGACTGATATTCGGGCACTTCGGCGACAAGTACGGCCGCAAGAAGGCGCTGGTCACCACCCTCACGATGATGGGCGGCGCCACCTTCTGCGTGGGACTGCTCCCCGGATACGCGCAGATCGGTGCCGCGGCGCCGATCCTCCTCGTCCTGCTGCGCATGATCCAGGGCGTGGCGATGGGCGGCGAGTGGGGCGGCGCCGTCCTCATCGCCACCGAGTACGCGCCGCCGGGACGCAAGCTCCTGTACGGCTCCTTCGCCCAGCAGGGCTGCCCGGTCGGCAACCTCCTGGCGACTCTCGCCTTCCTCGGCATGGCCCAACTCCCCGACGCGGCCTTCGAGTCGTGGGGCTGGCGCGTGCCGTTCCTCTTCTCGGCGGTCCTGGTCGCCGTCGGACTCTTCATCCGGCTCAGGCTCGCGGAGACCCCCGAGATGCGGGCCGCCCTTGCCCGCAACAAGACGATCAAGCTGCCCATCAAGGAAGTGCTCACGCGCTCCCCGATGCTGGTGTTCCTCGGCGTCCTCGCGGGCACGGCGGGCGTCGCGATCACCTACATCAAGACGACGTTCGCCCTGTCCTGGGCCACCGCCGACCTGGACTTCGACCGCACGACCTTCCTCACGGTCATCTCGCTCGCCCTCGTCGTGCAGGTGATCGTGCAGCCCTTCGGCGCCGTGCTCGCCACCAAGTGGCCCGTCCGGAAAGCCGTGTTGTGGATGCTGCTTCCCGAATTCGTCCTGCTGCCGCTGATGTTCGTCCTCGTCGGAACGGGCGACTTCTGGCTCGCCGTCCTCGGCATGGGCCTCGCGACCTTCCCGCACGCCATGTACTACGCCGCGCTCGCCGGGATCCTCGCCCGCGTCTTCCCCGTAGAGGTCCGCTACACCGGTATGTCCCTCTCGTACCAGCTGTGCACGACCCTGTTCGCCGGGACCGCGCCGATCGTCTCGCAGTACCTGCTCACCACCTTCGACTCGATCTGGCCGGTCGTCGCCCTCGGTCTGGCGTACACCGCGCTCACCCTCGCCGGTGTACTGCCCCTCCTTGCCCGCACCGGCGACCCGGCCGACGACACCGCCGTCGGCACCGACTCCCGTACCGCACAACCCGCCTGACCTGGAGCCACCTGTGTCCTCGCCGACTCCCGCGACCGCGAACTTCGCCGACCGCGATCCCGCCCTGCGCCCCCTGCTCGACCGTCTCCTGACCCCCGACGACCGCGCCCGCGTCGAGCCCCTGCTCGCGGAACTCGGCGAGCTGGCCGCGGGCGACCTCGACCGGCAGGCCGCCCTCGCCGACGCCCACCCGCCCCGCCTGATCCCGTACGCCCCCGACGGCACCCGCGTCGACGCGATCGAGTATCACCCGGCCCACGACCGCGCTGCCGCCATCGCCTACGAACGCTTCGGCCTGGCCGCGATGTCCCACCGTCCCGGCGTGCACGGCTGGCCCACCAAGGTCCCGCACACCGTCAAGTACGCCCTGTCCTATCTCTACGTACAGTCCGAGTTCGGCATGGCCTGCCCGCTGTCGATGACCGACTCGGCCGCCCGCATCCTGCGCCTGTTCGACCCCGACCGGTACGCGGCCGAGATCGCCGCGCTCTCCTCCACGGACCCCGGACTCCGGGCCACGGGCGCGATGTTCATGACGGAGCAGCAGGGCGGCACGGACGTCGGCCTGACGCAGACCCGCGCCACCGACCGCGGCACGCACTGGACGCTCACCGGCAAGAAGTGGTTCGCGTCCAACCCCGCCGCCGACGTGATCCTCACCCTCGCCCGCGTCCCCGGACAGGGCGACGGCACCCGGGGCCTCGGCATGTTCCTCGTGCCGCGGCTGCGGCCCGACGGCACCCGCAACGCCATCCGCATCGACCGCCTCAAGGACAAGCTCGGGTCGCGGTCCATCGCGAGCGGCGAGGTGACGCTGGAAGCGGCGTACGCGACCCCGGTCGGTCAACTCACCCACGGATTCCGGCAGATGGCCGAGATGCTGAATGTCTCGCGCCTGTCCAACGCCATGCGCGCCACCGCCCTCATGCGCCGCGCGGTCCGCGAGTCCGTCGACCACACCCGCACCCGCCACGTCTTCGGGAGGCCCCTCTTCGACCAGCCCTTGATGCGCGCCACGCTCCTGCCGATGATCCTCGACACGGAAGCCGCGCTCGGCCTTGTCCTTGAGGCGGCTGCCCGCCTCACGGCCGCCGACGACGGGGACGAGCGTGCGCAGGCGCTGGTCCGCGTCCTCACGCCGCTCGCCAAGCACACCCTGTGCAAGCGCGCCCGCACCGTCACCGGCGAGGCCATGGAGATCCGCGGCGGCAACGGCTACATCGAGGACTGGGTCGATCCGCGGCTCGTGCGCGACGCGCACCTCGGCTCCATCTGGGAGGGGTCATCGAACGTCATCGCGCTCGACGTGCTGCGCTGCATGCGCCGCTTCGGCTCCCATCGCACCCTCGCCGACACCTACGGCGACCGCGGTCCCGTGAAGCGCCGCTGGGAACTCCTCCGCGAGCAGGGCGACTGTCTTCTCGAACTCCCCGCCGATGAACAGGAGATGAGGGCCGGACGGTACGCCGACCGGCTCACGCACGCCGTCATGGCGACGCTCCTGTACGACCAGGCCGACCACGAGACCGAGGCGACGGGCAACGGCCGCGCGCTCCTGGTCGCCCGCACCTACACGGCGCTCCTCGACGACCCGGACGCCCTGCCCCGCGCCGCCCTGGACCACCTGGCCGAACTGGCCGAGGGTGGTCAGATCCCGCCCGCCACGGCCAAGGAGCCCGCCGCACATGCCTGATGAGCCCCGCCCCGCGTCCCCCCTGGCCGGCATGAAGGTCGTGGACCTCTCCAAGATCCTCGCCGGTCCCTACGTCACCATGTCCCTCGCCGACCTGGGCGCGGACGTCATCAAGGTCGAGCACCCCCAGGGCGGCGACCCGACCCGCGCCTGGGGCCCGCCCTTCAACGGCCCCGACGCCACCTACTACCTGGCCGCCAACCGCAACAAGCGTTCGGTGACCCTGGACCTCAAGTCCCCCGAGGGGCAGGAGGCCGTCCACCGGATGCTCGCCGACGCGGACGTGATGGTGGAGAACTTCCGCCCCGGCAGCTCCCTGGCCGACGTCTTCGACTACCGCACCCTCAGCGAGCGCTACCCCCGCCTGGTCCTGCTCCACATCTCCGCGTTCGGCGACACCGGACCGCTGCGCGACGAGCCCGGGTACGACATGGTCGCCCAGGCGAGCGCCGGTCTGATGTCGCTCACCGGCGAGCCGGAAGGACCGCCCGTCAAGGCCGGGTACGCGATGGGCGACCTCGGGGCCGCTCTGTTCGGCCTCATCGGCGTCACATCGGCCCTCGTCGAGCGCGAGCGCACGGGCCGCGGCCAGTACGTGACGACCTCCCTGTACGAGTCCCAGCTGGCCCTGCACATCAACTGGGCCACCGGCTACTTCGCCACCGGGGAACGGCCCACCCGCCTGGGCTCCGGTCACCCGAGCCTCGTCCCGTACCAGGCCTACGCCGCCTCCGACGGGTACTTCGTGATCGCGGTGGGCAGCGACGGCCTCTTCCGCCGCCTGAGCGAGACGCTCGGCCACCCGGAGTGGGCCGACGACCCGCGCTTCGCCACCAACCGCGCCCGCGTCACCCACCGCAAGGCCCTCAACGCCAAGCTGGAGGCGGTCCTCGTCGACGACACGGTGGCCCACTGGTGCGCGCTGCTCAAGCCGCGCGGCGTGCCCGTCGCCCCCATCCGCACCCTCGACGAGGTCTACGACTGCCCGCAGACCGAGGCGCTCGGCATGGTCCAGAAGGTCGACCACCCCGACGTCGGCCCGCTCCAGCAGGTCGCCTTCCCCGTCAGCTTCCGCGGCGAACGCCCCGCCGTACGCACGGCGCCGCCCACCCTCGGCCTGCACAGCCGGGACGTACTCGCCGAACTCGGCTACGACGACGCGGACATCGACCGTCTGCTCGACCACCCGTAGAACTCTCAGAACTCGCAAGGAGATTGAACCGTGCCGTTCCCCGCACTCGACGCCGTCGACCCGCTGAACCTGGAAGCACTCCTCACCGACGAGGAGCGTGCCGTGCGCGACACGGTCCGCCAGTACCTCGACGCCGAGGTGGAGCCGCACATCGCCGACTGGTTCGAGTCCGGCGAGCTGCCCGACCTGCCCGAACTGGCCCGGGAATTCGGCAAGATGGGCCTGCTCGGCATGCACATCGAGGGCTACGGCTGCGCCGGGATGTCGGCCCGTGCGTACGGCATCGCCTGCCGCGAGCTTGAGGCGACCGACTCCGGCCTTCGCTCCTTCGTGTCCGTACAGGGGTCGTTGGCCATGTTCGCCGTCCACCGCTTCGGCTCCGACGAACAGAAGCAGGAGTGGCTGCCGCGCATGGCGGAAGGCTCGGCCATCGGCTGCTTCGGTCTGACCGAACCCGACCACGGCTCCGACCCGGCCTCCATGACCACCCGCGCCCGCCGCGACGGCGACGACTGGATCCTCGACGGCCGCAAGATGTGGATCACGAACGGTTCGGTGGCGGCCGTCGCCGTCGTCTGGGCGCAAACAGAAGACGGCGTACGCGGCTTCGTCGTGCCCACCGACACCCCCGGCTTCTCCGCGCCGGTCATCAAGCACAAGATGTCGCTGCGCGCGTCCGTCACCAGCGAACTCGTCCTGGACGGCGTCCGGTTGCCCGCGTCCGCGCGGCTTCCCGATGCGCGTGGTGTCGGCGCCCCGCTCACCTGCCTGAACGAGGCGCGCTACGGCATCGTCTGGGGCGTCACGGGCGCGGCCCGCTCGGCCTGGCGGTCGGCGCGCGACTACGCCCTGCAGCGCGAGCAGTTCGGCAAGCCCATCGCGGGCTTCCAGCTGACGCAGCAGAAGCTCGTGGACATGGCCCTCGAGCTCCACAAGGCGACGCTGACCGCCCTGCACCTGTCCGCCCTGAAGGACTCACCGGCCGGGGTCCACCCGGCACAGATCAGCTTCGGCAAGTTGAACAACGTACGCGAGGCCATCGAGATCTGCCGCACCGCGCGCACGATCCTCGGCGCGAACGGCATCTCGCTGGAGTACCCGGTGATCCGGCACGCCAACAACCTCGAGTCGGTGCTGACCTACGAGGGCACGAGCGAGATGCACACCCTCGCCCTCGGCCAGGCCCTCACCGGCCACGCGGCCTTCCGCTGACCGCCGGTCGCCGCTCGCCCGCTGCCTCAGCCGCTGAGCCGGTGCAGTGCGGCGCCCACCAGTGTCTGTACGCCCGGCAACAGGACCGAGAGGTCCGGGGCGAACAGCGGGCTGTGGTTGCCCGGCACCGCGGTGATCTTCTGGCCGAGCCCCTGCCCGGGGGCGGCCTGCCAGGCGGCCTCAGGTGTCGACGCCACGAACCAGAAGTCGTAGGGCACCGCGGTGGGCACGAGGAGGGAGAAGTCCTCGCTTCCCATCGCGGCCCCGAAGTCGAACACGCTTTCCGCGCCGAGCAGTTCGCGATGGAGGGCCGCGATCTCCGCGTCGAGTGCCGCGTCGTTGATCGTGGCCGGGAAGCTCGTGCCGATGCTCACCTCCGGCGGCACGGGGCACCCGGCGGCCTGGCATTCCCCTTCGACGATGCGGCGGACGGCGGCCAGCACCCGCTCGCGCACCTCCACGTCCTGCGTACGGAGGTTCAGCCCGAGCCGGGCCTCCGCGGGGATGATGTTGGGCCGCTGGCCGGCGTTGAACTGCCCCGTGGTGAGCACCACCGCGTCCGCCGCGGCCACCTCACGCGAGACGACGGTCTGCAGCCGGGTGACGATGTAGGCGGCCGTCACCACCGGATCGACGGTGGACTCGGGACGTGAGCCGTGCCCGCCGACCCCGGGCACCACGATGTGTACGTCGTCGGCGGCCGACATGATCAGCCCCGGCGTGTGGGAGACGAGGCCCGCGGGACCGGGGGCGACATGCTGGCCGAAGACGACGTCGGGCCGCGGGAAACGCTCCTGCAGCCCGTCGGCGACCATCGCCCTCGCTCCGCCGCCCGCTTCCTCCGCGGGCTGCCCGATCACCACGAGGGTGCCCGACCAGGTCTCGCGGGCGGCCGCCAGCGCCTCGGCCGCGAACATCAGCCAGGTGACGTGCATGTCGTGGCCGCAGGCGTGCATGACACCGTCGACCGTGGAGGCGTACGCGAGGCCCGTGGTCTCCGTGACGGGCAGCGCGTCCATGTCGCCGCGCAGCCACACCACGGGTCCGTCACCGTTCTCCAGGACGCCCACGACGCCCGTGCCGCCCACCGCGGTGGTCAGCGTGTACCCGGCGCCGCGCAACCGTTCGGCGAGGATCTGGGCCGTGCGGTGCTCCTGGAAGGAGAGCTCGGGGTGGCGATGCAGGTCCTGGTACACGTCCTCCAGGTCACGCGTCTTCAACCCCGAGGTCACGTCCAGGGCCAGGCTCGCTGCGGTGGCTTCCGGTGTCATGCGACTCCTTCGCGGCATTCGAAGTATTCGAAGTAGGAGATCACCCTCGGAGTCACCCTCGCACAAGGCGTGGCGCCCGGCACTGGCCGCCTCGGAAGGTGTCTCAGATGACAAGGTGCAAAAATCGTGCCATAGCACCCAGGAGGAGCGTGGTCAGTGTGTCCCGGAACCGCCGCCTGATCCTGGCCTCGCCGGCCGAGGTCTGGAGCCTGCTGTCCGACGGCCGCCGGTACGGGGAGTGGGTGACGGGAACCCAGGAGGTCCTCGCCGCGGATCCGCACTGGCCCGCGGTGGGCGCCCGCCTGCGGGTCCGGGTCGGCGTCGGTCCGCTGGTCCTCGACGACAGCTGCGTCGTCCGCGTCAGCGAGCCGGAGCGCCGCCTCCAGCTGGAGGCGAAGGCGGGCCCATTCGGAGCGGCCCGCATCGCCATGGAACTGATCCCCTGGGGCGAGCACACCCTCTTCATCCTCGACTGGCACCCTCTGCGGGGGCCCGGCACCCGGATGCACGGACTCCCCGTGGACTACGTCGTGGCGGTCCGCAACGGCATGATGCTGACGAAGCTGGCGCGGATCGCGGTGGGCGAGCACGGCCGGAACGTCTGACCGCCCGCCCCGCCTCGGTGACCGACCGGCTCAGCCCAGTGACTTCCAGAAGTCGTACCGGTGGTCCTTGGCGAAGTCCACCGGGTGGATGCCGCCGGGGCCCGAGGCGAGGGACTGCGTGTGCGGCTCGGCGGGGGTGGTGGGCTTCCAGTCCGCCTTGCCGGTGCGGGCGAAGTCCGTCCAGGTGCGGATCATCGCGTCGGACAGGCCGCGCTGGGCGGGGTCGAGCTCCTCGTAGTCGTCGATCTCGAAGAGGTAGGGCAGCTCGAAGAGGTGACCGGCACCGGCCGGGAAACCGGGCTTCGGGTACATCGGGTCCGCGTACCAGGGGGTTTCCTTCTCGGCGAACTCATAGGAATACGTGGGGACTTGGGCGGCCAGTGCGCGTCCGGTGTCGACGGCTGGCCTGGCGAAGTGGGCGTCGGTGAGGGCGGCGGCGAGCGCCAGGGCGGGGGTGTCGTCGTAGGCGCCGATGGGGTAGCGCTCGGTGACGGCCGTGGCCTTCTCCTTGCCGAACTCCTCTTCGATGCGGGCCCGGTAGTCGGCTGCGTCGATGGTCGCGGCCGGGTCGCCGGTGGTCTGCTTCTTGGCGAGCTCCATGCCGTAGACCATGGCTCGCATCTCGTCGCGGTTGATGCCCTGGAGGACCGGAACCTTGTTGAACCGGCCGGTGGCGAATGCCTCATCGGGTGTCAGGGGCAGCAACTCGCCGCCGTAGACGGGGGAGTAGCGCGGGCCCTGCTGGAAGGGGTGGACCAGGTGCTCGACGGGTGCCTTGCGCCAGTGCTTCACGCCGGGCTTCTTCTCGATGTCGGCGGCCGTCTTCTCGCCCTGCCGCAGGGCGGCCTCGCGGCTGGTCTTGCCGTCGGCGCTCGTGCAAGGGCCGCTCTGTGAGACGACCCGGTCGAAGAGGCCTGCGGAGGAGGGGGCGACCAAGTGGGCGCAGGTGCTGTGGGAGCCGCCGGACTGGCCGAAGAGGGTGACGTTGCCGGGGTCGCCGCCGAAGGCGGAGGCGTTGTGCCGCACCCAGCGCAGGGCGGCCTGCTGGTCGAGGAAGCCGTAGTTGCCGGACTCGCCGCGCCGGGAGCCCTTCTCCAGGCCGGGGTGGGCGAGATAACCCAGCGCCCCCAGGCGGTAGTTGACGGTCACGACGATCACATCGCCCTGTGCGGCGAGCCGCTGGGCCCCGTGCATGGCGCCCTCGCCGTCGGTGTGGTCGCCGCCGTGCAGGTAGACCATCACGGGGCGCGGCCTGGTGGGGTCGGCGCGCGGGGTGGTGACGTTGACGAAGAGGCAGTCCTCGGTGTCGGACTTGGGCCCCGCGGGCGGTACGAGGCCGGTCTGCGGGCAGGCGGAGCGTGGCTCGGTGGCGTCCTTGACGCCCTGCCACCTCCTGGCGGGCGCGGTGGACGCCCACCGTCGCTCACCGGTGGGCGGGGCGGCGTAGGGGATGCCTTCGAAGGTGCGCACGGTGTCGGTGACCGTGCCGCGTACGGCGCCCTTGTCGGTCCGCACGACCGAGGGGCCGGTGTCGCCGCTGGTGCCTGCGGTGGCCGTGACGGCCAGGGCGGCCACGGTTGCGGTGGCGAGAGTGACGGTGATGGCTGCGTGTGCTGTCCGCTTCAACATGTAGACGAGCGTATGGATTTGAGGATCCGGCGAGCAGCCGGACAGCCACCGGTCGCGGGGTGGTGCCAGCACCACCTACGTACACCACCTACGTATCAAGGGAGTTCGTGCGCACGTCCGTGTGGTCCGCCGCCCAGGAGGCCAGGATGCGCAGCCCGTCGTAGGACGGCGTGCCGGGTTCGGCGGTCCACACGACGAGCTGCTGATCGGCGTCGGTGCTCGCGGTCAGCGTGTCCCAGTCCAGGGTCAGCTCACCGACCAGGGGATGCCGGAGCCTCTTCGTGCCCACGCTCAGGGCGGAGACCTCATGGCTTGCCTACCACGTGCGGAAATCCTCGTCGCGCACGGAGAGCTCACCCACCAGCGCAACCAGCCGCGGGTCCTGCGGATATTTCGCCGCTTCCCTGCGCAGCTGTGCCACAGCGGTGCGGGCGACCGTCTCCCAGTCCGGGTAGAGATTTCGCAGGGCGGGGTCGGTGAACAGAAGACGGACGTAATTGCGTTCCTTCTCCGGCACCTCGGAGAAATCGGTGACCAGGGCCGCGCCGAGCGCATTCCAGGCCAGCACATCCATGCGCCGTCCCAGCACGATCGCGGGAGTGGCGGTCAGGTCAAGCAGCCGCCGCAGCTGCGGCTTGACCTTCTGGCGTGCCTTGCCGCGCGGCCGTGCGCCGGTCTTGCCCGCCAGGTCGAGCAAGTAGTCCCGCTGGTCGTCCTGGAGGTGCAGCGCCCGCACCAGCGTCTGCAGCACCTGCACGGACGGCTGCATGCGCCCCTGCTCAAGACGGGTGTAGTAGTCCGTGCTGATGGACGCCAGCTGTGCGACCTCTTCGCGGCGCAGGCCCGCCACCCGGCGCGGCGTGCCGCTGTCGGGCAGGCCGACCGTGCGGGGGCTGAGCTCCGCCCGTCGTGCCTTGAGGAACTCGCCCAGCTCCTTGAGATGCGCGCTGCTGGTCATGCTCCCCAGTCTCGCACCGGTCCCGCCGATCGTGGGGAGGAGGAATTCCTCCCGGGATGTTCTCCTCCCGGGATGGAATTCTCCTCTTTCCGCACCCGGTGACCTGTGTGAATGTGAAGAAGAAGCCGCAGAGAAGGGCCACCGGATTCCCCCGGTGAATTCTCGTCGACGGCGCACGCTCATCACCCGTAAGCCCTCCTGGAGCACACCCCCCATGAGCAAGGTCTTCTTCATCACCGGTGCAGGCCGCGGCCTGGGCACCGACATCGCCCGCCAGGCCCTGGCAGCCGGGCATCGCGTGGTCGCCACCGGACGCAAGCCCGCCCAGGTCCGCGAAGCCGTCGGCGAGCACGACAACCTGCTCGTCGCCGCGCTCGACATCACCGACCCCGGCCAGGCCCGCCGGGCGGCAGAGCAGGCAGTGGAGACGTTCGGCCGGATCGACGTCCTGGTCAACAACGCCGCGAACTTCTACGCCGGCTACTTCGAGGAGATCTCCGACGCCCAGATGCGCCGACAGATCGAGACGAACCTGTTCGGCCCGATGAACGTCACCCGCGCGGTCCTGCCCGCCATGCGCGCCCGGCGCGCAGGCCACATCATCACCGTCTCCTCCATCGCCGGCCTGGTCGGCCAGGAGTTCTGCGTCGCGTACGCCGCCGCCAAGTTCGGCGTCGAGGGCTGGATGGAGTCCCTGCGCTTCGACGTCGAGCCGTTCGGGATCCGCACCACCGTCGTCGAACCCGGCTTCTTCCGCACCGAGCTGCTCGTGGACGCCTCCACCACGTGGGCGGAGCTGTCCATCGACGACTACGCCGAGCGCACCGCCGCCACCAAGAAGGTGTGGGAGTCCATGAACGGGCAGCAGCCCGGAGACCCCGCCAAGCTGGCCGACGCCCTGCTGAAGGTCGCCGACCTGGAGGAGCCGCCGCCGCGGTTCGTCGCCGGAGCAGACGCCATCCCCGCCGCCGAGGCCAAGGGCCACGAGCTCATCGCACAGGCCCGCGCCTCCCGCGCCCTGGGCGCGGACCTGGCCCACGACGAAGCCGCCTGACCCCCCTCCTGCAAGCCGCCTGACCACCCCCACAAAAGGAACACCCCGTGGAACTCCTCAAGCAGCAGCCCACCGTGAAGGCCCCCGCGGACTGGTTCACCGGCGACGTCTGGTTCGACGTCGTCTACGCCGGACAAGAGCCCTCCCGCATGCGCATGAACATGGTCCGCTTCGCCCCCGGCGCCCGCACCGACTGGCATCACCACGCCGTCGGCCAGACCCTGCACATCGCCGAAGGCATCGCCCTCATCGGCACCCGCGACGGCACGGTCATCGAGGCCCACCCCGGCGAGACCGTCACCTGCCCGCCCGGCGAAGAGCACTGGCACGGTGCCACCCCCGACCGCTTCATGCAGCACCTGGCCTTGTGGGAGGGCACGGGCGACGGCAGCCCGGAGACCACCTGGCTGGAGAAGGTCACCGACGACACCTACAACGGGCCGCGCACCAACACCCGCTGACCCGCATACCGGGCTCGGCGGCCCGTGCACGACGCGGTCAGAGGCTGAAGACCCGTCGCGCGTTGCCGGACAGGAACAGCTCGGTGGCCTCCTCGTCCAGGCCCAGTTCGGCAAGGTGCTCCAGCGCCTTGCCCGGCGTGATCATGGGGTAGTTCGAGCCGAACAGCACCTTCGCGCGACCCCGGCCGCGTACGTAGTCGACCAGTTCACGCGGGTAACGGCGGGTGGTGTAGGCGCTGGTGTCGATGTAGACGTTGGCGTGCTTGTCGGCCACCGCGATCATCTCCGTGGTCCACGGGTAGCCGATGTGCCCGCACACGATGGTCAGTTCGGGGAAGTCGAGCGCGACCTGGTCGATGTACGGGATGGGCCGGCCGGTCTCGGACGGGCGCAGCGGACCGGTGTGCCCGACCTGGGTGCAGAACGGGATGCCGAGCTCGACGCAGGTGGCGTACAGGGGGTAGTACAGCCGGTCGGTGGGCGGGAGTTGCCACAGCCAGGGCACGATCCGCAGGGCCACGGCGCCGAGTTCCCGCACCGCGCGGCGCAGTTCCCGCACGGCCTTGACCGGCCGGGTGAGATCCACGCCTGCCACCGCGCGCAGCCGTCCCTCGGACTGTGCGACGAACTCGGCGACTTCGTCGTTGCTGATCAGCGGCCCCTGCGGCCCGTACCAGGCCGTGGACAGGCCGATCTCGACATCCGCGGCGGCCATCGCGGCCAGGGTGGCCTTGACCGGCAACGGCTCCTCCAGCGACTCCATCCCCGTCCACCGGCGCAACGACTCGAACATCTCGTGGTTGGAGTGACGGAGCGTGGGGTGCTGCATCCACGCGTCGATGACCGGCATCAGGGTCCCTGCCTCTCTCCGGGCGCTGTGGGCATGACTGAGGATGCCCCAGGCCCTCGACGCCGACGCGCCAACTGGCCTTTTGTGCAGGAAACTTGATGTATTCGGGAGGCGTGCCCAGTACGCTCCGTGCGACATTGACCACACGCCGCACAGCGGCCACGCACGGCACGGGGGTAAGCCGGATGGGCCGTGAGCTGGGATTCGAAGGGCTCATCGAGGACGAAGGATTCTTTCCCAGGCTGCTGGGCCGAAACGCCCGGGGCCGCGACGAGAAGCTGCTGTACGGGCCCGACCTGCCCGTCGTGCTGCTCACCGGCGGGCCGGGCATGGGCAAGCGGCGCCTCCTCGAGCTGCTGCGGGACCGGTTCGGGCGCAAGGTGCCGGTGGCGTACGTGGACTGTGCGGACGCGCGGTACGCGGAGGAGGCCGCGCGGCGCCCTTCTTGCCGCTCGGAGGCGACGGAGACGATGTACGACGTCGCCCTGCGGATGAGTGAGTGGGAAGGTCCGGGCGGGGTTCTGCCCACGCCCCGGTTCTTCGCCGGGATGGCCGCGGTGGCGGCCGGCGCGCGACTGCGGCGGCGCGAGCTGGAGCAGGAACTGACCCGGTACCGGGCGCTGTTGCAGCCGAGGCGAGGGCTCGGCAGGTTCGTCCGCAGTCTGCTGACCGGCTATCTGTCCGCGCTCGCCGGGGTGGTCGCCCCCGCGGCGGCGCCGCTGGTGGGTGCCGCGCTGACGGAGTTCCTGGAGAAGCTGGCGAGCACCGGCGCCGAACCGGTGGGCGCCACCTACGGCGACTATCCCGGCGCCGCCGGAAGCGCGGGCACCGGCCTGCGGCTGCTCGCCAACGACTTCCAACAGGGCGGCGAGGACAGGCGGTTCGCGGAAGGCTTCCTCTTCCGCGCCCTGCGCGAGGACCTGGACGCCGCCTACACCGGCCTCGGCGCCGCACTCACCCGCGTCGGCCGCCCCGCCGTGCTGCTGCAGCACGCCAACTGGCCGGTGGGCCGCGCACTCCTGGCGGCGGCGCTCACCGACCGGGCCGACGGCCACCGCGAGCGTACGGTGCTCGTGGCGAGCGAACGGATGGCCGAGCCGCTGTTCCTGGCCGACGAGCCGCGCACCGAGGAGGTCGCGGACTACCGTCCGGACCAGGAGGAGCCGCCCGGCTGGCAACGGCTATCCGCCCGCGGCCGGTTGGGGCAGGGCGTGCTGCTGCTGCGGATGCCGCTGCTCACCACCGAGCACATTCACCGGGAGCTGCAGCAGCACACCGGCGGCGCACCGGAGGCGGCGCGGCTGCGCCGGGCGCAGAGCGCGGTGCACCGGCTCTCCGGCCGCCGCCCCCGGACGGTGCAGCGTCTCGTCGAGGCGGCCGGGGAGCTGCCGGAGCTTGACAACGACCGGGAGCTCCTCGACCAGCCCGCGGGGCTCGACGGGGAGCCCCGCGCCGTACGGGACGTGCTGCTGGCCGAGTTGGTGCTCGGACAGCTGCCCGAGCGGCTGCCCGTCGAGCACACCGACCGGTGGCTCGACCTGCTGACCCAGCTGTCGGTCGCGCACACCGGCGACTGCGCCCGCGCCCTGCTGCGCGGCCCGCAGCTGGAACAGACGGCCGGCGGGCTCACCGCGGACGAGGTGGGGCGCTATCTCCTGGAGAGCGGCTGGCCCGCCTGCGAGCGGCACTTCATCGGCGACTTCGGCCTCCGGCAACTGCTGATGAGCAGGCTGCACGGACCGCCCGACGCGGGCGCCGAATGGCGCCGCAACCACAGCCTGCTGCACACGCACTACCGCAGCAGGGCCGAGTCCCCCGACCGCGCCTTCGGCACCACCGCGGCGCACGGCCTCAACCACGACCTGGTCGCCAACGGCCCCGAGCGCGCCGTGCGGCACCTCGCCGCCACGTTCCCGGCGGACGGCGTGGGCGCCGAGGAGTGGTGCGACCAGCTGCTCGCACTCGCCCAGGCACCCTCGCCCGGCGGCCACGACGAGCGGCACGCCCGGATGACGGTGGCCCGCGTCGACGGCGGCAAACTGCAGCGTCAGCTGGACGAGCTGCTGCACGCCGTGTGGCTCTGCGAGGAGCGCACCCGGCCGCCGGACATCGCGGCGGCGGACCGGATGGCGCAGCTGCTGAGGGAGCTTGCCCGGGAGTACGCCGGGGCGGCGCCCGTGCTCACCGCACGGGCAGGACGGTGGGACCGCCGCGCCCGCAACCGGCAGCCGCTGCAGTCCTGTTCCTGTACGGCCCACATCGGAGAGGGGAGCTGAGCGGATGTTCCGGACCACCGCCGACTGGCTGCACGAACACCTGTGGAACACGCTCCTGAAGAAGATCATCACCTGCACCGTGGCGGCCCTCCTCGCCTTCGGGGCGTACGTCCTCGTCTCGCGGCTCACCGAGGAGGCGGGCAGCTGCGCCGACGGCGTCACCGAGTCCGGCGGGGAGTGCGTCGGCGTCAACGGCTCCGGCTACGACTTCGGGGAGCCGGAGATCGCCCCGGTCGCGGCGCGGATCGCCGAGGAGAACCGCCGTATCGGCAAACAGCCGCACGTCACCGTGGCGATGATGCTCCCGCTGCAGCCGGATTCGAAGGCCGAGCGGCGGCAGTTGCGCAGCGAGCTGCAGGGTGCCTTCCTGGCGCAGTACCGCGCCAACCGGGAGCCGGGGAAGCCGGTGGTGCGCCTTGTGCTCGCCAACCCGGGCAAGGACTATGCCCGGCAGGGCGATGTGGTGCCGGACCTGGTGCGGATGGCCCGCTCCGATCAGGACAACCTGCGCGCGGTGACCGGATTCAACCTCTCCCTCGGCGCCACCAAGAGAGCGGTGCGCAGTCTCACCGAGCAGCAGGTGCCGGTGCTCGTGGCGCGGGCGTCGGCGAGTTCGCTGGCCAACCGGGAGAGCAAGGACGGGACGTACGACTTCAAGGGTCTTGCCCGGATCATACCGACCAACGACCAACAGGCCCGGGCGCTGGCCGACTTCAACGGCAGCCGCAAGGACCGGCAGACCGTCCTGGTCCGCGACACCCGGCCCGACGACCCGTACGTCCGTTCGCTCGCAAGCGCCTTCCAGAAGCTGCCGGAGGACGGCCCGGCGGGCCCCGACGACATGACCTTCACGTCCCCGGGGGTCGCCGACCCGGGCGACGTCGACAACCAGTTCAGGCCGACGGTCAACACGATCTGCAACTCGGGCGCCGACACGGTCTACTTCGCGGGCCGCTCCACGCATCTGCGCCTCTTCCTGAAGCGCCTGGCCAAGGAGGCCTGCGCGGAGCGCAAGTTCACCGTGGTGTCCGGCTCGGACGCGGCCTCCCTGAACAACCGGATGACCGACGATGACTGGGCCGAACTCCGGGACAGCTCCGGCAAGCCGCGCCTGACCGTGCAGTACGCCGCACCGGCCCACCCCGCTTCCTGGCGCACCGAGATCCGGCTCTGGCAAGAGGGCGAGGAGAAGCGGACCGGAAAGAAGCCGCCCGAGTCGAAGGCCCCCGGCTCCCTGCGCGACCCGCTGGCCGAGCTGGAGCGACTCGGAGACACCGTCACCGCGCTGAGGTCGGCGGGCCGCGACATCGGCGACGTGGAACTGGGCGACTCCCGCACCATGATGGTGCACGACGGGGTACGCACCGCGGTCGAGGCGATCCGCGGCGCGAAGCCCACCGGAGAGGCAGTGCCCTCCGCCGAACAGGTGGGCAACCGCTGGGCCACGATGCAGTCGATGAACCGCGTGAACGGCACCAGCGGCCGCATCTGCCTCACCAAGGCGGGCAACCCCTACGACAAGCCCCTCGCCGTCGTCGAGTTGAAACCGGGCACGAAGGCGGGCCCGGGCACGCTGGACTTCGTGGGCCTGGCCTGGCCGACCGGCAGACGACAGCCGGAGGACTGTGTCGTACGCAGCGGCTAGGCCACCCCACCGACGGAGCCGCGCGGCGTCAGCGCACGACGTCGAAGATGTTCATCTGCAGGCCGTTGGAGTATGCCTCGTGCTCGACGAGCCTCAGCTTCTGGGCGTCCTTGTCCGTGTCGCTGAACAGCCGCTGGCCCGCGCCGAGCAGCAGCGGAAAGACGAGCAGGTGGTAGCGGTCGATCAGGCCGGCGTCGGAGAGGTTCCGGTTCAGCGTGGCGCTGCCGTGCATGATGATCGGTCCTCCCTCGGTCTTCTTCAGTTCGGCCACCTCGTCGAGAGAGCGCAGGATGGTGGTCTCGCCCCAGTCCGACACGAGGTCGCCCTCGGTGAGGCTGGTGGAGACGACGTACTTCGGCATCGGCTTGTAGTCGGCGAAGTCCTCCATGCCTGGCCAGACCGGGCTGAACGCCTCGTAGCTGACCCGGCCCATCAATATCGCCGTGGCCTCCTGCTGCTCCCGGCCCTTGATCTCGAACGCCTCCGGCAGGAACTCCATGTCCTTGAAGGTCCAGCCGGAGTTCCGGTAGCCGGGCTCGCCGCCCGGGGCCTCCACGACGCCGTCGAGCGAAACGAAAGCGGTGCTGATCAACGTACGCATCTCAAGATCTCCTGGTCAGTTGTCACTGGTTGCCGCTCCATCCTCGCGGCTACGACGTTACTGACCGCGGTGCACGCCGGAAGTAATCGGTCGCCCTCCGGTCAGGGGGAAAGCCATTGAGCGGGGTGGATCGTCTTCCCGCTGCCGCCCCCGGGGTGAGCAGCGGATACGGTGCACTGGTGACTGATGGGGAGGGGACGGTGCCCGGGACCGCGCTGCTGATCGCGGCGGCGCCGGTCGGCAAGGCCCGAATGGTGGATGCGGCCTCCGTGCTGCCCGTGCTCGCGGCGGTGTCGCCCGCGGTGCTCGCCGGAACCGCGACCGCCAGTGTCGTGGAACTCGCGGACCCGCTGGATCCGCAGACCGTGCTCACCCGGCTGCGCGCGGCCGCGATGGCTCCGGGGCCCCTGACGGTGTACCTGGTCGGGCAGTTGCACCTCGATCGCCGTCAGCAACTGCAGCATGTCGCCCTCGCGCGGACCACGGCGGCGACGGTCCGCTACACCGGATTCCCCTGGCACTGGATCGCCCAGGAACTGCGGCTGCGCCCGCCTGGCAGTACGACCGTCATCGCCGATCTGCACGCCGACACGGACAGCTGGCAGCAGCTGGCGCGGCGCCCCCTGGACGTGGGGACGGGCGTGGCGCTGTACGGCCGGATCGCTCCCTCGCCCGGTCGGCGTGCAGTCGCGGTGCCCTCGTACATGAAGGCGCTTGCGACGGTCCTGCGCAGCGGGCACCGGCCGCCGCTGCCGGACCTGCACCAACACGTCGCCGCCCAGGCCCTGGAGGAGGGCGCGATCGACATAGTGCTCTGCGCCGACTGGAACAGGGTGCCGGTGCCTGCCCAGCAGCAGGGCCCCGCCACCCCTGCCGCACCACCTTCCACGGCGCCGCGGACGACGGGCTCGGACCCGCACGCGGCGATCACCAAGGCCGTGGAGGCCGGACGGCACGGCGAGGCCGCGGCCATGGCAGCGGCCTGGGAGCAGGAAGCACTGCGTACGTACGGGTCGTCCTCGCCCGAGGTGGTGCACTGGATGGAGGTCCGGGGGCATCTGGCGATCTTCGCCAAGGAACCCGGCCGCAGCTGCGAGATCTGGCTCGCCGTGGTCTCCACCAGGCTCACGGCAGGTCAAGCCCCCGACGCCCCCGATGTCGAGGCCGCCGCGGACCTGGCCCACCACCAGTGGGAGCAGGTCCGCGACCCGGACACCGTGCGCGAACTCGGCCCCGCACTGGTCGCGTTGCGCCGCCGGGTGCCGGGCCGTCAGCGCGGCACGGTCAACCTCGTCCAGCAGCGACTCGTGCAGTTCCACACACAGGTCGGCTGAGGACTACGACGTGCCGGTGACCGACTCCTCGTGGCTCGGTGCGCCGAACCACCTCGGCAGCAGGGCGAGCAGGTCCTGCTGATCCTCACCGACCCACGCCACGTGACCGTCCGGCCGCAGCAGCACGGCGGGCACGTCCAGCTCCTCGCTGACGTCGACGACATGATCGATCCGGTCGCCCCACCCGGCGACGGAGAGTCGGCCGGTCTGGTCGAGCAGCAGGCCACGGCCTTCGTGCATCAGCTCGTAGAGGCGCCCCCGCTTCAGCTCGACGTCCCGCATCCGCCGCCCGAGCAGCTCGTGGCCCTCGCCGAAGTCGTAGCTGACGTCGACCGCGGTGATCATCCCGGTCACGTACCGATTCACCTCCTCGAAGTCCATCAGCTTCGAGAACAGCTCCCGCAGCGCGGTCGGCCCCGCATCGGTCCCGAGGAGCGTGATCTGCGCCCGGGTGTTGTCCAGGACGCGGGCGCCCACCGGGTGCCGCTCGGCCTCGTAGGTGTCGAGGAGGCCCTCCGGAGCCCAGCCGTTGACCGCAGCGGCCAGCTTCCAGCCGAGGTTGAACGCGTCCTGCACCCCGAGGTTGAGCCCCTGCCCGCCGGTCGGCGGGTGGATGTGCGCCGCGTCGCCGGCCAGGAGCACCCGGCCGACGCGGTAGCGCTCGGCCTGCCGGGTGGCGTCGCCGAACCGGGAGAGCCAGCGCGGCGAGTGCACACCGAAGTCGGTGCCCGCGACCGCCCGCAACCGCCGGCTGAACTCCTCGATGGTCGGCGCGGCACGGTCCTCGGACACACCGTCGGCGGGCACCACGAGCCGGTACGTCCCGTCCGTGCCGGGGCTGGCGCCGAACCGCAGCTGGGTCTTGCGGACCTCCTCGACGACGGCGGCAACCGTCTCCGCGTCCGCGGTCAACTCCATGTCGCCGAGGAGCGTCTCGACCGTGGCGGGCTCCCCGGGGAAATCGACCCCGAGTAGCTTGCGCACCGCACTGCGGCCACCGTCGCACCCGACGAGGTAGCGCGAGCGCAATTGAGTGCCGTCCGTCAACTCGACGGCCACCCCGTTCTCGTCCTGGCTCAGTGCGACGACTTCGCAGCCGCGCCGGATCTCGGTGCCGAGTTCGAGCGCACGCTCGTCGAGCAGCTGCTCGGTGAGCGGCTGCGGGGTGGCGACACCGAACGGGTGCGCCGTGTCCAGACGGTCGGGCCAGGGCTTCATGATGCCGCCGAAGAGACCGCCGACCTGGAACTTCTCGCTGACCGCGAGGAACCGGTCGAGCAGACCGCGCTGGGCCATCACCTCGACGCTGCGCGCGTGCAGGCCCTGCCCGCGGGATTCCCGGGTCGGCTCGGTCAACTTCTCAAGGACGACCGTGTGCACTCCTTGCAGACGCAGCTCGCTCGCCAGCATCAAGCCGGTCGGTCCGCCGCCGACCACGATGACATCAATCATGAGGACCCCCACTCACGAAGTTGAATTCAACGTCGTCGATGGCGCGCTGAAGGGGCGACAACGACACACGCACTTCGTGATTCTCATTCCGTAGTTTCTGACCTTCGATCGATGATTCTGCGGCACGACCCGGGCCTTGCCGCAAGGCCCCCGGTGCGCTATATGTTGAGAGTGGCAAGGAGCGTCTGTTCTCCTTGCCTTTTTTCATGAGCCGTCGAGCATGCGCCGTGCGCGGCCGCCGAGCACCGGCTCGTCGACCCTCTGCAGAGCTTTCCGTGAACGATGCGCGGCTCGGCGTGCCCGTCGGACGAGGAGCGTCACAGCATGAGCACTCTCGACATCCTGTCCGAGGACGAGCGGTTCGTCGTCAGCACGGTGCGGGACTTCGTCGACAAAGAGGTGAAGCCGGTCGTCCAGGAACTGGAGCACACCAACACCTACCCCGAAGCCCTGATCGAGCAGATGAAGCGGCTCGGCATCTTCGGCCTCGCCGTCCCCGAGGAATTCGGCGGCACACCGGTCTCCACGCCCTGCTACGTCCTGATCACCGAGGAGCTCTCCCGCGGCTGGATGAGCCTGGCCGGTGCGATGGGCGGCCACACCGTCGTCGCGAAGCTGCTGCTCCACTTCGGCACGGAGGAGCAGAAGCGCCGCTATCTGCCGAAGATGGCCACCGGTGAGGTCCGGGCGACCATGGCACTGACCGAGCCGGGCGGCGGCTCGGACCTCCAGGCGATGCGAACCTCCGCCCGCAAGGACACGGGCAAGGGCAAGGGCACGGACGCGGACGCGGACGGATATGTGATCAACGGGGCGAAGACCTGGATCACCAACTCCCGCCGGTCCGGCCTGATAGCCCTGATGTGCAAGACCGACCCGGCCGCCAGCCCCGCCCACAAGGGCATCTCGCTCCTGCTGGTCGAGCACGGCCCCGGTCTGACGGTCTCGCGCGACCTGCCCAAGCTGGGCTACAAGGGCGTGGAGAGCTGCGAGTTGTCGTTCGACGACTACCGGGCGCCGTCCGACGCCGTACTGGGAGGGGTGGAGGGCAAGGGCTTCGCGCAGATGATGAAGGGCCTGGAGACCGGACGGCTCCAGGTCGCGGCGCGCGCACTCGGGGTCGCTCGGGCCGCGTTCGAGGACTCCCTGGCCTACGCCCAGGAGCGCGAGTCGTTCGGGCGGCCGATCTGGAAGCACCAGTCGATCGGCAACTACCTTGCCGACATGGCCACATCGCTGACGGCCGCCCGCCAACTCACCCTGTACGCCGCCCAAGAGGCGGAGGCGGGCCGCCGCGTGGACATGGAGGCCGGCATGGCCAAGCTCTTCGCCTCCGAGACGGCCATGCAGATCGCCCTCAACGCCGTGCGGATCCACGGCGGTTACGGCTACTCGACCGAGTTCGACGTGGAGCGCTACTTCCGCGACGCCCCACTGATGATCGTCGGCGAAGGCACCAACGAGATCCAGCGCAACGTCATCGCGAGCCAGTTGGTCAATCGGGGAGGCCTCGACGCCTGAACGGCGCGGGGCACACGGGGGTCACCGGGATCACTGGTGGCCGAGCACATTGACGACCCGGCCATTGGGGTCACGTACGAAGAACCGGCGCACCCCCCACTCCTCGTCCTGCAAGGGGTGCACGATCTCCGCGCCACTCTCGCGCACCGCTGCGTAGACCGCGTCCACGTCGTCCACTTCCACACTCATGTCGGGCACGACGGGCGCGGTCTTGTCGTGGCTCATGAACGTGACTTGGGCCGTGGGGTTGGAAGGCGAGCCGAGCGTCATGACCCAACCGAGGTTCATGACCTCCTCGAACCCCAGGAGGCCGTAGAAGTCACGACTCTCCTCCATGGCCTCGGATCGGATGTCGGGCATGGCCCGGCGGATGGACATGGGTGACTCCTGTCGGCAGGGGGGATCGAGTGCGTCCCTGATTCTCTCCAGGGGCGCCGCGGCGCACTCGTCGCAACATACTGCCGATGCCGAAACCGCTGTGCGATCCGTGACCTTGAACGCTTAGAGTCTGCGCGATCAAAGGGGAGGGGATTCGCAGGTGAGGAATGCAAGAGGGCTGGCCGCCGCAACCGTGGCCGCGATCGCTGTAGTGATGGTCACGGGCTGCGCACCGAAGACGCAGTCCAAGGATGAGGACGACAAGGGTGCCGGCAGATCGCGCCCGGCACCCTACGCGGGTGTCGGGGAGCTGCCGGAGGAGCTGGCCGCGGACGGCACGACGATCGTGGTGGGGGACCCGGCCGCGGCGACCACGGTCCGGCTGTACGAGGATCCGCGCTGTCCGGTGGTCGAGGAATTCGAGGCGACCGGCGCCCCGGCGCTGCGCGAGATGACGCTGCGCCGCGAGGCCAAGACCGAGTACACCCTCGCGTCCTTCAGGGACGACCGTATGGGCGGGGACGGATCGAAGAGAGCGGTCAATGCCCTGCGGGCGGCGCTGGAGGCGGGCAAGTTCACCGAGTACCACACGGTGCTGTTCGAGAATATGACCGAGAGCGAGCTCGCGGGCGGCTACACCACGGCCTCCCTGCTGAAGCTGGCCGGTGAGGTCGAGGGACTGAGAGGTAAACCCTTCGACTCCGCCGTGGCGACGATGAAGTACAAGGACTTCGTCACCGCTTCGGAGAAGACGTACGAGGCAGCGGGCGGCGATGACCCTCGCGGCCCCGGCACGCCCACGGTGGCCGTCAACGGCACCCAGGTCACGGGCGACCTGTACGGCTCGCTCTTCGACAAGGAGTCCTTCGACCTGCTCCTGACCTTGTAGCGAGCGGCGAACGCGTCACACCGCGTGGGCCCGCTGCGCCGGCGCTGTGGCCTCCCAGGCAAACCCGTCCGGGTCGGTGAAGGGCCCGGCGTCGCCGCCGATCAGGAGCCGGTGCGATCCGGTGCCGTCGGGCGAGACACCAAGGTCCTTGGCGAGGGCGCGGCGCCGGTACAACGCCAGCTTGAAGGGGCCGGCCCCACCATGGAACTCGCAGTACACGCGGCCGAAGCTCTTCGCCACGGCGAGGCCTTGGCCGACGTAGAAGCGCTTGCTCACTGTCACATCCGCGACTCCCAGCAGGAGCACCATCTCGTCGATCTGCCGGGTGGCAGGCCCGGTGTCCTTCTTCGCCGAGGTCGCGACCTTCCAGATCGCGCCGTCCGGGGCCTGTACGACACCGCCGTAGCCCCATAGGGACTTCGCGGCAGGCTTCAGCGACGTGGCGCCGGCGTCGAGGGCGTCGCCGATGAGGCTGTCGACGGTGGCCGGCTGGGAGACCGTGAGCGCCAGCGTGAACCCACGGAAACCGGTCGTGGGCGCTTCAGAGGTCCGCAGACGTATCTGCGTGTCCAATCCGAAGGCGGCGGTGTAGAAGCGGCGGGCGGCCGTGGGGTCGGCCACGTCGAGGGTGACGGATGCGGTGGTTGCCATGGACATCACGCTAGTTACGGCTGGGGGCGGGCGCTTCTCCGTTCCTGACCGGTCTGGTGAGCTGCCGACCCCCGGTGATCGATTTCGCGAGTCAGTCTCACCCCCTCAGGGCCGCCGGTCGCGGAACTTCGTGGGATTGGACGGCGTTGGCAGGATGACGCGCGGAACGCGCGCGGACGAGCGAACTGGTAGCAGAGGTGGCACGGATGGCGATGTGGGACCGGATCAAGGACCAAGCCAAGGGCCTGCAGCAGCAGTCCCAGGGGGCGCGGGGCTCCGGCGGCCACGGACGGTCGGGGTCGGGGTCGGGGTCGCGGGCGGGCGGGAGCTCGAAGGCCCAGCTCGTGGGCGTGCTCAAGTCCCAGCTCGCCACCCTCAAGACGGAGCTCAAGAGCGGTTCCTACCGTGACGCCAGCATGGCCATGTGCGCCCTGGTCGCCGCCGCCGACGGGTCGGTCGACCCGGCCGAGCGGCAGCATGTGGAGTCTCTGATCCTGCAGAACGACGTCCTGAAGAACTTCCCGCCCGAGCAGCTTCAGCAGCGGTTCAACAAGCACGTCGACCAGTTGACGTTCAACTTCCAGCAGGGCAAGACCGAGGCCATGCAGGAGATCGCCAAGGCGGCGAAGAAGCCGGTGGAGGCCAAGGCGGTCGTACAGACGGGGTTTGTCGTCGCGGGCGCGGACGGGTACATCGCCCCGGCCGAGGAGCAGGTCCTGCGTGAAGCGTGCGCGGCACTCGGCGTCTCACCGCAGGAGTTCGGCCTCTGATCAGGTTCGAGCATCGCGGCCCTGCCCTTCCGTGAGCTGCTCGCGGGACGGAGGGGCTGATGGCTGATGGTCGAAGACATCGTTCCCGCATGACGGGCGCACGGGCGCACGATCGCGCGCGAGCTGGGGCCCGCACCTCAAGGTGCGGGCCCCAGCTGCTTCTCCGCACGACGCCCCGCATCGGCGCATCGGCGCATCGACCCATCGGGATTTCCCCGCGCATGAGCCTTGCTTCCTCGTGACCTGACGACTAGTCATATGGCTAATCGAAATACGGGCGCGCGAGGCATCCACGCGCCCAGGGCTCAGCTGGCTCAACTCCCTGGAGGGCACGTGAAGTTCTCCGTCATATTCGAAGCACAGCTCGCCGACCCCACTGTCGAGCGCGAGCATCAACTCATCCGTGACAGCGTCGAACAGGCCGTCCTGGCCGAGGAGATGGGGTTCGACCGCATCTGGGCGGTCGAGCACCACTCCCTCAAGTGGTACGCCCACATGAGCGCCCCGGAGATCTTCCTGACCTGGGTCGCCGCCCGCACGAGCACCATCCGTATCGGGCACGGCGTCGTCTGCATGCCGTTCCGTTTCAACCACCCGGCGCGGGTCGCCGAGCGCGCCGCCATGCTCGATCTGCTGTCCGGCGGACGGCTCGACCTCGGGGCGGGGCGTGGCGGAACGCTCCAGGAGACCTCGCTCTGCGGCGTCGACAAGGAACGTACGACCCAGGAGGTCGAGGAAGCGCTGCAGATCATCGGGAAGGCCTGGCGGAGCGAGGAGTTGGAGCATCACGGCGCGCTGCTCGACATCGATCCGCACCCGATCCTGCCCCGGCCGCAACAGACCCCGCACCCCCCGCTCTTCCTTGCCTGCAGCAGGACCGAGACCCTGACGCAGGCCGCCGAACTCGGCATCGGCGCCCTGGTGATGGGCTTCGCGGGCCCCGAGTCGATCGCCGGGATGCGCGCGGCGTACGACGCGGCCATCGCGGGCCGCAGCGACGCCCGCTTCGTGTCCAGCGTCGTCAACGACCACTTCTCCGTGCTCTGTCCGACCATCGTGCTGGATGACCGGGAAGCGGCCCGGAGCGTGGGAATCCGCGGGCAGCGGTTCTTCGCGCAGTCCATCGGGCACTGGTACGGCGGCGCGGGCATCCCTGATGAGGCTGTGGTCGAAGGGGCCGATGAGGCGGCCGCGATGCGCGAGGCCGCCGAGCAGGTCGTCGCGCGGCTGCACGAGCACGACATCCCGGTCCGGCCCACCTCCACGGCCACCTTCAACGCCGATCACGCCTACGGGACTGCCGACGACGCCATCGCCTATGTGGAGCGGCTCCGTGACGCCGGCGCCGACGAGATCATGTGCCTCGTCCAGATGGGCACCGTCCCGCAGGAGGCCTGCATGGAGACCCTGCGGCAGTGGGGCGAGAAGGTCATCCCGTACTTCCGCGCCCAGGAGGCGGGGTGATGGCGGCCGACGACACGTACGGCGATCGGCTCGCCCCGGAGGCGCGCCCCCTCGTCGACGCCCTCAGCGCCGCCTTTCCCGACCTCGGCGGCACCGTCACCGACGCGGCCGAGGCCCGCCGCATCCTCGCCGCGACACCTCCCTCGGCCAAGGCCGCGCCACCCGTGGGGACGGTCGAGGACCGGAGCGTCCCCGGTCCCGCCGGGGCTCCCGACCTGCCCGTGCGCGTCTACCGTCCCGCGGGGACGAGCCGCCCCCGCCCCACCGTCGTCTTCTTCCACGGCGGCGGCTACACCCTCTGCGACCTCGACACCCACGACGCCACCGCCCGCACCCTCTGCGCCGAGTCCGGCGCCGTCGTGGTCTCCGTCGCCTATCGTCTCGCCCCCGAGCACCCCTTCCCCGCGGCCACCGAGGACGCGTACGCGGCCCTGTGCTGGGCCGCAGCCGAGACGCGGGATGGCGTGCTCGGCGGCGATCCGCACGCCGTGGTGACGGCGGGGGACAGCAGCGGGGGCGGCCTCGCCGCCGTCGCGGCCCTGATGGCGCGGGACCGCGGTGGGCCCGCCGTGGCGCTCCAGGTGCTGCTCTATCCCGTGCTCGACGCGGGGCAGGGCAGCGACTCGTATACGTCGAACGCCACCGGCTACTTCCTCACCGCCGCGCACATGCGCTGGTTCTGGGAGCAGTACCTCGGGCCGGACGGCGACGGCACGCATCCCTACGCCTCGCCTCTGCGCGCGGACGCCGCCGCGCTGCCGCCCGCGCACATCGTCACCGCGGGCTGCGATCCGCTGTGCGACGAGGGCGCGGCGTACGCGGTCAAGCTGCGTCTGGCAGGGGTCGCGGTGACCCGGGGGCACTATCCGCGGATGTTCCACGGCTTCCTGGGCTTCCCGCGGCTCCTGGACGATGCGCGGTCCGCGGTGGCAGATGTGGCAGAAGCGGTCGCCGCAACGGCATCTGGCAGGAAAATTAGCTGTGATGTCGGGGGTTTCACAGGATAATTTCCCGAGCCTCCTCTTGTGGTGGAGAACCTCGCACCCATACGGTGTCCATACGCGAGGTTCTCCCGTGGAGGTTGACAAGTGACGGAAATTCTTGTGCAGAGGGTTACGGAGGGGGCGGTTCCTCCCGCGAGCGGAGGTGCCCCCATGGGTAAGGTTGTGGAGCACCCGGCTTGGCCGATGCTCAAGGACGCCGTGGAAGAGATCCGCCCGTGGCAGTCCGCGGACGGTTCGATCGACTTCGACGCGGAGGGCGCCCCGGCCAAGGCCGTGGCCGAACTCGCCGTCGACCGCGCGATATCCGCGATCGACCAGCTCGCCCCGTTCCTGCCGCACGACGCCGCGTACCACCAGGCGCTCGGCTCGGACCTGCGGCGCTGGGCGGACGACGGCTTCAAGGTGCCGGACTTCCTCGACTCGCTGCTCGCCTTCCAGCCCGCGGCGCACCGCGAGGACGGCCTGCAGCACCTCGTGGTCTTCCCGATGTACACGCAGAACGGCAACCCGGACCGCAATCTCGAAGCGGTCGTCCTTCGCATGGTCTGGCCGGACTGGCTGGCCGAGCTCGAGCGCACGCGCTACGACAACCCGCTGTTCTGCGGCATCACCTTCGAGGACTTCACCGCCGGGTACGACACGAACTCGGCCGTGCTCTTCCCGGAGACCATCGCCGTGCGCGAGGCTCCCGAGCGCTTCAGCTGGGGCGGCATCTTCTGCGACCGCGAGGCGGCCCGCTTCCGCCGCGTCACCGAGGCCTCCGTCGACATCCTCGGGCTCGAACTGCCCGACGACGTCCGCGAGATGATCGGCGACCAGGACCGCTGCCAGCAGGCGTTCGTCCTGTGGGACATGGTCCACGACCGCACCCACAGCCACGGCGACCTGCCCTTCGACCCCTTCATGATCAAGCAGCGGCAGCCGTTCTGGATGTACGGCCTGGAGGAGCTGCGCTGCGACCTCACCGCCTTCAAGGAGGCCGTGAAGCTGGAGACCGAGGGCGTCCCGCAGGCGCGTGACGTGCAGTACGCCGTCCTCTTCGACAGGATGTTCCGCTTCCCGGTCACGGGTGACCGCGTCAAGAACTACGACGGGCTCGGCGGCCAGCTGCTCTTCGCGTACCTGCACAAGCACGATGTCGTCCGCTGGACCGACAACAAGCTCAAGATCGACTGGGAGCGCGCGCCGCAGGTCACCAACCAGCTGTGCGCCGAGATCGAGGAGCTCTACCGGGCGGGCATCGACCGCCCCAAGCTCGTCCACTGGTTCGCCGCGTACGACCTGGTGTCCCAGTACCTCGCCCCGCACCCCGGATCGCGCTGGGCCAAGGGCCCGGACGCCCTGGATGTGCAGCTTCCGCCCCGAAAACTGGTCGACGAGGTGCTTCCCGACGAGTTTCCGCTCAGCATGTTCTATGAGGCGCTCTCCAAGAAGCTCAAGCATGTGATCGCCTCCACCAAGGGGATCACCGCGGCGCGCGCCGAGCAGGTCGCCGCATGAGCGACCGCACCAAGGAGGCGAGGACGATGTCCGCACTCGATGGAGCCGTGGTCGCGGTCGCGGGGGCAGGCGGGCCGGCAGGCCGTGCCACGCTGCTCAGGCTCGCCGAGGCCGGTGCCACGGTCGTGGCGTCCGTCGCCGACGCGGCGGGCCTGGCGGAGGCCGTGGACGCCGCGCGGTACGCGCACGGCGGGGCCACCGTCATAGGCGACACGGTCGATCTCCTCGACCTGAACGCGACCAGGGAGTGGGCCACCCGCACGGAGAAGGAGTTCGGGCGGATCGACGGCCTGGTCCACCTCGTCGGCGGCTGGCGCGGCAGTGCCAGCTTCGCCGAGACCGACCTCGCCGACTGGGACCTGCTCGAAAAGCTCCTGATCCGCACCGTGCAGCACACCTCGCTCGCCTTCCAGGACGGCCTGCAGCGCAGCGACCGCGGCCGCTATCTCCTGATCAGCGCGGCCGGCGCCTCCAAGCCCACGGCGGGCAACGCGGCGTACTCCGCGTCGAAGGCCGCCGCCGAGGCCTGGACCCTCGCCCTCGGTGACGCCTTCCGCAAGGCGGGGGCCGAGCAGGGCCTGACATCGGCGGCTGCCATCCTGGTGGTCAAGGCGCTGGTGCACGACGCGATGCGCGCGGAGCGGCCCAACGCGAAGTTCGCGGGCTTCACGGACGTCAAGGAGCTGGCCGAGGCCATCGCCGGAGTCTGGGAGCGGCCCGCCGGAGAAGTGAACGGAAACCGCCTGTGGCTGACCGAGAAGCCGTGACCGCTCGCGACACCCGTGACAGAGAAGCCGTGAACCCTCCGAAGACCGACGCACGCCGCCATCACGACCCGGATGTACGGGGGTTCGCGAGCGACAACTACGCGGGCGCCCACCCGGAGGTGCTCGCCGCCATCGCGCTTGCCAACGGCGGTCACCAGATCGCGTACGGCGAGGACGACTACACCGCCAACCTCCAGCAGGTCATCCGCGGCCACTTCGGCCCCACGGCCGAGGCGTTCCCGGTCTTCAACGGCACGGGGGCCAACGTCGTCGCGCTCCAGGCGATCACCGACCGCTGGGGCGCGGTGATCTGCGCCGAGTCCGCGCACATCAACGTGGACGAGGGCGGCGCCCCCGAGCGCATGGGCGGCCTGAAGCTGCTCACGGTGCCCACGCCGGACGGCAAGCTCACGCCCGAGCTGATCGACAAGCAGGCATTCGGCTGGGACGACGAGCACCGTGCGATGCCGCAGGTCGTCTCGATCGCGCAGAACACCGAACTGGGCACGCTCTACACGCCCGACGAGATCCGCGCGATCTGCGACCACGCGCACAAGCTCGGCATGAAGGTGCATCTCGACGGCTCGCGCATATCGAACGCCGCCGCGTCCCTCGACGTCCCCATGCGGACGTTCACGAACGCGGTCGGCGTGGACATCCTGTCCCTGGGCGGCACGAAGAACGGCGCGCTCTTCGGGGAGGCCGTCGTCGTCCTGAACCAGGACGCCGTCAGCCACATGAAGCACCTGCGCAAGCTCTCCATGCAACTTGCCTCCAAGATGCGTTTCGTGTCGGTGCAGTTGGAGGCCCTGCTCGCCAAGGACCTCTGGCTGCGCAACGCCCGGCACGCCAACGAGATGGCGCAGCGCCTCGCCGAAGGGGTGCGCGCCGTCCACGGCGTGGAGATCCTCTACCCGGTGCAGGCCAACGCGGTCTTCGCGCGGCTGCCGCACGACGTGAGCGAGCGGCTGCAGAAGCAGTACCGCTTCTACTTCTGGGACGAGGCGGCGGGCGACGTCCGCTGGATGTGCGCGTTCGACACGCGCGAGGAGGACGTGGACGGCTTCGTCGCGGCCCTCAAGGAAGAGATGGCGCGCTAGCCGACACCTTCACCCAACTGCATAGGTATGCGATCGACCGTAAAAGCATTGACTCGCGGTCGGTCGCATTTCTATGCTCCCGTGGCATGCAGCCGATCCAGGAAACCCCTGACCTGTCCGCCTACTTGGCGGCCGACGACGTCATCGATCACCACCACCCGCTCGTACGCGAGACGGCCGCACGCATCGCCGCACAGGTCGAGGATTCATACGCATACGCCCGCGCGGCATACGAGTTCGTGCGGGACGCCATCCCGCACTCCGCCGACAGCGGCGATCTCCGTGTGACCTGGCGCGCCTCCGACGTCCTTGAGCAGCGCACCGGTATCTGTCACGCCAAGGCCCACGCGCTGGCCGCGCTGCTGCGCGCCGAGGACATCCCCACCGCGTTCTGCTATCAGCGGTTGGCGTACGACGCGGGTACGGGGTACTGCGTACACGGCCTCGTCGCGGTCCGTTTCCGGGGAGCCTGGCATCGGCAGGACCCCCGCGGGAACAATCCCGGAGTCGACGCCCAGTTCTCCCTCGACGGGGAGCGGCTGGCCTTCGTGGCGGATATCGAGTCCAGTGAGGTGGACTATCCGGTACTCTTTGATGTACCGCACCCGGTGGTCCTCCGCGCTCTGAAGGATGCTCCGGACCGGCCGTACCTGTGGGAGCACCTTCCCGACGCACTCTGAACCGCCGCACCCGAACGCAAGGCAGACGATGACCTTCCAGATCACCGTGACCGACGACGTGCGCGCCCTCGCGCCCGGCTTCACCCACGTCGCCATCGAGGCCTACGGGCTCGTCAACGGACCCAGCACCGACGAGAGCTCGGCCCTCCTCGACGAGGCCGCGCGCCGCCTCGCCGAGCGGCTCGACGGCCGCGCCCCGCACGAGGACCCGCACATGGTGGCCTGGCGCGCGGCGTACACCGCCTTCGGCGCGAAGCCGTCCCGTACGCGCAACTCCGCCGAGGCGCTTGCCAAGCGCGCCCTCGCCGACGGCGGCCTGCCCAGGATCAACACCCTCGTCGACGTCTACAACGCGATCAGCGTCGCCCACCTGATCCCGGTCGGCGGCGAGGACCTGGACCACATCAAGGGCGGCATGCGTCTGGTGCGGGCCGACGGCACCGAGGACTTCGTCACCATGGCCGCGGGGGAGCAGGCCGTCGAGCACCCGGACGCGGGCGAGGTCGTCTGGTGCGACGACGAGGGCGTCACCTGCCGGCGCTGGAACTGGCGCCAGGGCCCGCGCACCCGCCTCACGGAGGAGTCGGTCAACGCCATCTTCCTGCTGGAGGGGATGGGTCCTGACTCCGGCGTCGAGGCCGCGGGCGCCGAGCTGGCCGAGCTGCTCGAGAAGTTCAGCCCCGGCGTGCGGCTCACCGTCCACGCGCCGGAGCGGGCGTCCCGGCGCCCGGAGTAATCGATTCAGCTCGCCTCGGCGGCCTTCACCTCGGCCGGAGTCGGCGCGGTGCCGCCGAGGTGCGCCGGCATCCACCACGTGTCGTCCGGGCCCTTGGGGCGTACGGGATAGGCGCGCTGCGCGGCTTCGAGGAGCTCCTGGCAGCGCTCACGAAGGCGCCTGGTGATCGCGCCAGCGAACTGGTCCTTGGGAGCATCGAGCGGCTCACCGACCCGGATCGTGATCGGGATGTGGCTGCGCTTGAAGTTGCGCGGCTGCCCCTTGGTCCACAGCCGCTGCGTCCCCCACAGGGCCATCGGGATCAGCGGGACCCCGGCCTCCTGCGCCATGCGGGCGGCCCCCGACTTGAAGGACTTCAGCGTGAACGACGGAGAGATCGTCGCCTCGGGGAAGACGCCGATGATCTCCCCGGAGCGCAGCGAGTCGAGGGCGTGCTGGTAGGCCGCCTCGCCCTGCTTGCGGTCGACGGGGATGTGCTTCATCCCGCGCATCAGGGGGCCGGAGATCTTGTGCCGGAACACCGACTCCTTGGCCATGAAGCGCACGAGCCGCTTCTGCGGCAGGGCCGCGAGGCCGTCGAAGATGAAGTCGAGATAACTGATGTGGTTGCTGACGAGGACCGCACCGCCGGTGCGAGGGATGTTCTCCGACCCCTTGCAGTCGATCTTCAGGTCCCATGCCTTGAACAGCGTTTTCGCGGCACCGATGACCGGACGGTAGACAAGCTCTGCCATGGGTGGGGAGGGCCCTTCGTGTCTGCCATGGGAGGGGGCTCCCGGCGGGAAGTTACGCAGCCGTAGGTTTTTCGGCGTTGCGCAGATCGTGCCCCAAGAACGGACGGCTGGCCACCCATCGTGCCCGGCGGGCGCGAGATTCTCGTCACGTTGGGAATGTCCGCGGGCGTACGGACGCTGAAGTCGGGGACGGTTGGATCATGACGCAGGGGCGGGAGGCTGACGTGCGGATACGCGACGCGGGAGACCGGCTCGACGCGCCGGCGCAGGGCACGTGGACGGGGCATGAACTGGGTGAGCGCGCCACGCTCGTGCAGTTCTCCAGCGCCTTCTGCCAGCCCTGCCGGGCCACCCGCCGCGTCCTCGCCGAGGTGGCCGAAATGGTCCCCGGCGTGTCGCACGTGGAGATCGACGCGGAGGCCGAGCTCGATCTCGTACGGGAACTGCGCATCCTCAAGACGCCGACGGTGCTGGTGCTCGACGCGGACGGACAGGTCGTGCTGCGCGCGACCGGGCAGCCGCGCAAGGTTGATGTGATCGCCGCCCTCGGCAAGGCCGTGTGAGACCGCGGGGCATGGGGGAGGAGGAGCGCCATGAGGCAGGAACGGGTGGCGCGACACAGGGATGGGGGCGGTGTGAGGCACGGGTGGGAGATCGCGATGACGCGGGAGCGGGCGACCGCGCCGACGCGGCGCCAGGGCGCCGTGAGCCGTCTTTCACATCGCGGAACGGACTTGACTGCACCCCGCACCTATCGCCAGCCTGCTCCCATGCCTCCGGAGCTCCTTCTCTACGAGCGCGTCCACGTGGACCTCGCCCGTCATGCAAGTGCGCGCTGTCCGGGCTGCTGAGCAGCCACGGAACCGCTCGTACCTCCTGCAGAAGGACAATTCCATGACGGCTTCGCCCGATCTCCGCACTCCCCAGCTCGCCTCCCCCGACCTCCTGCGCTCCGTCTTCCGGCAGCACGCGGCGGGGGTCGCCGTGATCACCGCTCAGGGCCCATCCGGGCCCGTCGGCTTCACCGCCACCTCGCTCGTCTCGGTCTCCGCCGAGCCTCCGATGGTCTCGTTCGGCATCGGTACGGGCGCGTCGAGCTGGCCCGCGGTCTCGGAGGCCGATCACGTCGGCGTGCACATACTCGGCGAGCACCAGCTCGACCTCGCCACCACCTTCGCGCGCAGCGGCGCCGACCGCTTCGGCGGGGACACGCGCTGGTACGAGGGACCCGAGGGTGTCCCCGTGCTCGACGGCACGCTGGCCTGGCTCGTCTGCAGGGTCGCGGCGCGGGTGCCCGCGGGTGACCACCGGATCGTGCTCGCGGAGGCCGTGGTGGGCGACCCCGCAGGCGCCGGTCGGCCCCTGCTCTACCACCAAGGGCGCTTCAACGCGCTGCGCGACTGAGAGTTCCCGAATGCCCCTCTCCGCGCCCGATTACAGAGCGTTGGGAAGGTCACAGTTCAAAGCGCTTGCTTAGTGGGAATGCAGTAGGTGTACTGGCGAGTAATATTCTGGTCGGAGCGCGGGCCGCCCCGACCGGGATCCGCCCCTTCAGGCGCCTATGCTGCCTGCAAGAAGGCAGTGGCCAGAGCAAGGCAGCAGCCCAGTAAAGACGATGCAGTAGGAGAGCCGGCGTGAGCTTGAGGATCGTTGTCACCGTGAAGTACGTGCCTGACGCCACCGGCGACCGGCACTTCGCCGATGACCTGACCGTCGACCGGGATGACGTCGATGGCCTGCTGTCGGAGCTGGACGAGTATGCGGTCGAGCAGGCGTTGCAGATCGCGGACGAGGCGGACGACGCGGAGATCACCGTTCTGACGGTGGGTCCGGAGGATGCCAAGGACGCGCTGCGCAAGGCGCTGTCGATGGGCGCCGACAAGGCCATCCACGTCGAGGACGACGACCTGCACGGCACCGACGCCCTGGGCACCTCGCTGGTGCTGGCCAAGGCGATCGAGAAGGCCGGCTACGACCTGGTGATCTCCGGTATGGCCTCCACCGACGGCACCATGGGCGTGATCCCCGCGCTGCTTGCCGAGCGCCTGGGCGTCCCGCAGGTCACGCTGCTCTCCGAGGTTTCCGTCGACGACGGTGTCGTCACGGGCCGTCGGGACGGCGACGCCGCCTCCGAGCAGCTTCAGGCCTCGCTGCCCGCCGTCGTGTCGGTGACCGACCAGTCGGGTGAGGCCCGCTACCCCTCGTTCAAGGGGATCATGGCGGCGAAGAAGAAGCCGGTGGAGGCGTGGGACCTCTCGGACCTGGACCTGGAGGCCGAGGAAGTGGGCCTGGAGGGTGCCTGGACGAAGGTCGACTCCGCCACCGAGCGCCCCGCGCGGACCGCGGGCACGATCGTCAAGGACGAGGGCGAGGGCGGCAAGCAGCTCGCCGAGTTCCTCGCGGGTCAGAAGTTCATCTGAGCTTCAGCCGTTCCCTTCACCAACCGCCCCAGTTCCTTGTAACCGCAGGAGATTGAAGTCCCATGGCTGAAGTTCTGGTCTACGTCGACCACGTGGACGGTGCCGTCCGCAAGCCCACCCTGGAGCTGTTGACGCTGGCCCGCCGCGTCGGCGAGCCCGTCGCCGTCGCCCTTGGCAACGGCGCCGCCGACACCGCCGCCGTGCTGGC